>NZLB01000075.1 GCA_002694075.1 Nisaea sp. | reverse complement strand
ATCATCATCGGCGGTCAAAACGACGTGGTCGTGGAGACCGCCATTGCGCATCCGCCATCGCCCGCGGAGGAGGAAACGCCATGATCCGGACCCTCCGCCATCGGCGCCGCTGGGGTATTATCATGTTGCTGGCCGGGCTCGCCGTCACCGCCCTCGCCGGCACCGCCATGGCGCAAAGTTTAAGCCTAGATTTCGGTGACGGCGACGGGTCGACCACCGGCCGTATCGTGCAGCTGATCGCCGTTCTCACGGTGCTGTCGCTGGCCCCCGGTATTTTGGTGACGGTGACCTCGTTCACCCGCATTGTGATCGTGCTGTCGTTGTTGCGCACCGCCCTCGGCACGCAGCAGTCGCCGCCGAATATCGTAATGGTCTCGCTGGCCTTGTTTTTAAGTGCGTTTATCATGGCGCCGGTGTTCACCGCCGCCTGGCAAAACGGTCTGTCGCCGCTGATTGAGGAACGCATCGATGAAGCGACCGCCTTCGAGGAGGTGACCGCCCCGTTCCGCACGTTCATGTTGAATCACGTGCGTGACAAGGATCTTCAATTGTTCCAGGAGATCGCCGATTTGGACGACGCCGAAACCGGCGCCGCCGCGCCGCTTCAAGTGTTGGTGCCGGCCTTCATGATCAGCGAGTTGCGGCGCGCCTTTGAAATTGGCTTCTTGCTTTACCTGCCGTTCATCGTGATCGACATGATCATCGCCTCGATCCTGATGTCGATGGGCATGATGATGCTGCCGCCGGTTATCGTCTCGCTGCCGTTTAAGTTGATCTTTTTCGTGCTGATCGACGGCTGGTATATGGTCGTCGGCAGTTTGGTGAAAAGCTTCTCCGGCTAACCGGCGGCGCGTAACCGCAAACTGGTCGCGGCCATCGCCACCGCCGCTTGGGTCGGATCGATCACCGGCAGACCGACGGCCCGTTCCACCGCCCCACGATAGGCCGCCATCCCGGCGCACCCGAGAACCAGCGCGCCGGCACCGTCGACATCGCGCAAACAGGTTCCAACCTCGATCAATCGGCGACAGGTCCCGTCAGCGTCGCTGAGGGCGGCGACCCCCATTTCAATCGGCCGGTCGCCGGCGATGCGACGGTCCAGCCCAAGACTTCGGAAATAGCGCCAATGGCGCGCAACCGACGTTGACAGGATGGCGATGACACCGACCGCGGCGCCATGGCCAAGGGCGGCCAAAACCCCACATTCGGCGATCCCGAATACCGGCTTGTCCGTGGCTTCTCGCGCCGCCGCCAGACCGGGGTCGGAAAAGCACGCGATCACATAGGCATCGGCGGCGTCGGGGGCATCGGCGCCGGCGGCACTGGCCGCGGCGACCATCGCCGCGGTTTGCACCGCCGCCAGATCGGCGTCGGCCTGACTTTCGATGCCGGCCGGACCATCGCGATTGGTAACGCAAACAATCTCGGGGCCGTCGGCGGCCCGCAACGGGTCGAGGGCACGGTCCATCGCCGCCGTTACCACCGCGCTGGAATTGGGGTTGATGACCAAAATGCGCGCCATCACGCCTGCCTTGGTTGTGGATTGCCGCTCACGCCAGCGCCTTCGACGCCAATTCATAACAGTCCTTGGACAAGCCCGGACTGTCAACGATCTCGGTGAGCGCCGCGCGCATCAGCGATTGCCGGCCGGCGTCGAAACGACGCCAGCGCGCCAGCGTGTTGGTCAGTCGGGCGGCGATCATCGGGTTTTTCGCGTCAAGCGACAGCACTTGGCGGGTGAGAAACGCGTAACCGCTGCCATCCTCGGCGTGAAACCGCAGGGGGTTGGCGCGGCAAAAGGCGCCGACCAGGGCACGCACCCGGTTAGGATTGCCCGCGTCATAGCGCGGATGGGCGAGCAATGCCTCGACCCGCGCCAAAGTGCCAGGACCCGGCGCGGTCGCCTCCAAGGTAAGCCATTTATCGAACACCAATTCTGTATCCTGCCAGCGGTCATGGAAGGCCCGCAGGGCTTGCTGTCGTTCGACGCAATCGATGGCGTTGAGCGCGCGCAGGGCGGCCATGACATTGGTCATGGTACCGTTAACGTCGGCGGCGGCCGCCGCCAAGGCCATGGCCGCCGGCCGCTCACTGGCCACCAGATAGGCAAGCGCGCCGTTGGCCAAGGCCCGGCTGGCCATCGCCGGCGCGCTCAAGTCGTCGCGGTCATGGGCGCCGCCCATGGTGTGGTAGATGTCCAACAACGGCGCCCATAACGCCGCGCCAATCGCCTGGGCCAGGTCACGGCGAGCGTGGAACACCGCCGGCACGTCATAGACCGCCAAGGCGTCGCCGATCTCGACCATGCTCGGCAAGGCGATGGCCCGCGCCCGCAACGCCGGGTCCAGCCGCTGATCGGCCAGCGTCGCGCCGATGGCGTCGATCAACGCCGCCTCGGCCGTCGGGCGGCCTTGGGCCTTGTCGGTCAAAACTTGCAGCGCCAAGGCTTGGCCGGCATCCCAGCGCGCCACCGGATCGCTGTCATGGGCCATCAGAAAGGCCAGTTCGGCGCTGTCACGGTCACCGGTCAAGCGAACCGGGGCGGAAAACCCGCGCAAAAGGGACGGCGTCGGCGGCGTAATCACCCCGGTGAAGGTGAAGCTTTGGCGGCTTTCGGTCACCTCCAAAACCCGTGTCGTCGGCGCCGGCGCGGCGGCCTCTTCGCCGGCTAGGCGCAGGGGCAGATCGTCGCCGGCCGCACTTAAAAGACCCAGCGCCAGCGGGATATGCAAAGTCTCTTTGTCTGGCTGGCCCGGTGTTGGCGCCAAGCTTTGGGTCACGGTGACGGTGGCGGTCGCGGCATCGGCGTCATGATCGACGGTCACCGCCAATTCGGGCGTGCCGGCCTGGCTATACCAATGTTTGAATTGGCTGAGGTCGCGGCCGTTGGCGTCGGCCATACAAGCGACGAAATCATCGGTCGTCACCGCCGCCCCGTCATGGCGCGCGAAATACAGGTCCATGCCCTTGCGGAAGCCATCCTTGCCGAGCAGCGTGGCGATCATGCGGACCACCTCGGCGCCTTTGCAGTAAACGGTGACGGTGTAGAAATTATTGATCTCGATATAGTTGTCGGGGCGCACCGGGTGGGCCATCGGCCCCGAGTCCTCGGGAAATTGCGCCGCCCGCATCACCGTGATGGCATCGATCCGCGCCACCGCGGCGGCGTTCACGTCGCCGGAAAACTCCTGATCGCGGTACACCGTCAACCCTTCCTTCAGGCTGAGTTGGAACCAATCGCGACAAGTGATCCGATTGCCGGTCCAATTGTGGAAATACTCATGGGCGACAACCGATTCGATGTTGTAAAAATCAGCGTCGGTGGCGGTCGCCACATCGGCCAGGATGAGGGCGCTGTTAAAAATGTTCAGCCCCTTGTTTTCCATCGCGCCCATATTGAAATGGCTGACCGCGACGATCATGAAGGTGTCCAGGTCATATTCCAGACCGAAGGCTTCCTCATCCCAGGCCATCGACCGTTTCAACGCGCCCATGGCGTAGCGGGCCTTGTCGACCTCGCCATGCTCAACGAAAATTTTAAGGGCGACCTCGCGCCCCGAGGCGGTGGTGAACCTGTCGGCCAAATGGTCCAAATCGCCAGCCACCAGGGCAAACAGATAGCTGGGCTTGGCGAAAGGGTCGTGCCAGACCGCGAAATGACGGCCGCCCGGCAAATCGCCGCTGTCGACCAAATTGCCGTTGGACAGCAGAACCGGAAAGCGCGCCTTGTCGGCCTCAATGCGGACGCGATAGGTGGTCATCACATCGGGGCGGTCGGGAAAATAAGTGATCCGCCGGAAACCTTCAGCCTCGCATTGGGTGCAATACATGCCATGGGACATGTACAGCCCTTCCAGAGCGCTATTGGCGGCCGGGTCGAAGCGGGTGACGACGGTGTAAGCGAACCGCTCGCCGACCGCGCCGAGACGCAATTCCTCGCCGTCGTGACGCCATTGATCGGCCGTCAAAGCGCGGCCGTCGAGGGTGAGGCTAAGAATTTCCAGGTCGCGGCCGTTGAGCACCAGATCGCGGTCCTCAACCGCCGCCGCCGGGTTCCGCCGGCCGGTCACCTCGGCGGTGACGGTCGCCGCGCCATCGGTTAAGGCGAAGGTCAGATCGATGCCCTCAATCAAATAGGCGGGCGGCCGATAATCGGCCAAGCGGATCGCTTCCGGCGCAGCGGCGGACATGAGCGGGCTCCTGGTGCTGGGGGCCGTCGGGCGGGCCGGGTTAGTCTTCGGCGGCCAGGTCGGGCGGTAGCTCGACCCCGGTCTGGCTGGCAATGATGCCGTAATGCTCGACCCGGCGGTGTTTGGCGAAGTTGAAAACGGTCTCTTTGCCCATCCGGGCCAGATCCAAATCGCAGGCGCTGGTGATCAATTCATCCGCCACCGTGCTGGCCAAGGCGACGATCTCACCCGAGGGCTGGATGATGCAGGACCCGCCGATCAACATGCAGCCATCCTCCATCCCGGCCTTGGCGGTGCCGATTACGAAACAGGAGTTTTGATAGGCGCTGGCCTGCATCACCAGGTGATTGTGGAACATGCGCAGGTGATTGGGTTCAAAAGCCGACGTGTTCACATCCGGTGTGTTGTAGCCAAGCATGATGACTTCGGCGCCTTTCAGGCTCATCACCCGATAGGTTTCCGGCCAGCGGCGATCGTTGCAGATCGCCATGCCCATGATACCGCCCTTGCAGCGCCACACCGGGAAGCCCAGGTCGCCAGGCTCGAAATAGCGTTTTTCCAAATGCTGAAAAGGCCGCTTGGCGTCATATTCGGCGTGGCCCGGCAGATGCACCTTGCGATACTTACCGACGATGCGATCGCCGTCGACGAGGATCGAGGTATTGTAGCGATGCCCGTCCGCGGTTTTCTCAGCGTACCCGAGGTAGAAGGCGATGTCGGCGGCTTTGGCGGCATCGAACAGCGGCCGCAGTTCCGGACCCGGCATTTCGGTTTCGAAATGATGGTCCATACCGCCGATGTCATCGTCGTAATAGCGGGGGAAAAAGGTCGTCAAGGCCAGTTCCGGAAAGACCACCAAATGGCAGCCGCGCTCCTTCGCCTGGCGCAGCAGGTCGATCATCCGCGCCACCGCGCTGGCGCGGCTTTCATCGGGGGCGATAGGGCCCATTTGGGCCGCGCCAATATTCAGAATACGAGACATCGCACCTCTCCTTTCACCTGCGGTTACGCCGCCTAAAACCCGTCGAAACGGCCACTTTCGGGCCAGAATCCATGGATCGGACGGCCTTTGGGCNGGGCCCATTCCGGCCGCGCGCAGGGCACGAAACGGCCATTNCCGGTCGGCGCGATGACATCCTTGCCATCATACACCGTCTCCCCACGCACCANGACNTCCACCGGCCACCCGGTCACTTCACGACCTTCGTAGGGGGTGTAGTCCATGTTGTCATGCAGCATGTCGATGGACACCGTGCGCGTGAGGTCCGGATCCCACAGCGCGATATCGGCGTCGGCGCCGACCGCGATGGTCCCCTTGCGCGGGTAGACCCCATACATCTTGGCGGCATTGGTGGCGGCCAATTCGACAAAACGGTTGAGACTAAGTCGGCCGGTGCGCACACCGGCGCTGAACAACATGGGCAGACGCACTTCCAAGCCCGGCACACCGTTGGCGACACCTTTGAAAGAGGCTGTCTCGGCGTTGAAACCCCCGACGAATTTGCCTTTCGGCGAATCAAAGCGATAGGCCGCGTGGTCGCTGGAGAACACCGCGAAACTGCCATCGGTCAAGCCGTTCCACACCAATTCCTGATTGGCGGCGTCGCGCGGCGGTGGGCTGCACATGCATTTGGCGCCCTCCCAGCCCGATTTGAGCAAATCGTCCTCGGTCAGGAACAAATACTGCGGGCAGGTTTCCCCGAACACGCGCAGGCCACGCCCACGCGCCCGGCGAATGGCCTCGATGGCCTCACCGGCCGAGACATGCACAAGCAGGATCGGCACGTCGATCACTTCCGACAAGGCGATCGCCCGCGCCGTCGCCTCGCTTTCGGCGAGATCGGCGTGGGCCACCCGGTGGAATTCCGGGCTGCGGTGGCCGGCGGCCAACAATTTATCGGTCAAGTAGGCGATGATGTCGTGATTTTCGGCGTGGATCATGGTCATCGCGCCCTCGCGGCGCGCGGTTTCCATCACCGCCAAGGTCTCACGGTCGTCCAATTTCAACGTGTCATAGGTCAAGTAGATCTTGAACGAGGTATAGCCATCGGCGATCAGGGCCGGCAATTCCTGGCCCAGCACCGCCTCGGTCGGGTCGGAGATAATCAGGTGGAAAGCGTAATCCGAGAGCGCTTTGCCATCGGCCAATTGGTGATACTCCTCGACCGCCGCGCGCAGGGACTGGCCCTTGAACTGCGCCGCGAACGGCATCAGCATGGTGGTGCCGCCGGCCAGGCCCGAGCGGGTGCCGGTTTCCCAGGTATCGGCGGTATAGGCGCCGGAGGACGACAGCTGGTCGATATGGCAATGACTGTCGATGCCACCGGGCATGACCAACAGCCCCCCGGCGTCGATGGTCCGCGCGCCATCGCCCAGATTATCGCCCAGCGCGACCACCCGGCCGTCGCGCACCGCCACGTCGCAACGCATGGTATCGGCGGCGGTGACCACCGTCCCGCCACGAATCACCAGATCATACACGGATCGTTCCTCCCTCGTCGGCTTGGGCCACGCCGCCAGCGAGCGGCGCCCATGAATTTCAAAATAGTGCCCGCCAGCCCATTGGCAAAGAACCAAAAAGCGCCCCGGCACGGCGCCCGGCCGCCGCCCCTGGAACGCCATGATGTTGCGGCTTCCTTGACATCGACCACTAAATGTTGAGATGGTGCCGCACGTCAATTCGGACTAACTGAAAACGTGCGAGGGACGACCGTGGGACGCCGATTGCTTGCCCGAAGCCTGGTCGCAACATTGTTGTGCGGCACCCTCGCCGGTTGCGCGCTGGAGGGGTTCTCTCTGCGCGCCTTGGGTGGCGGCGGCGACACCCTCAACAAAGCCGCTCAAATGCCAGAGGCCGAGCCCCCCAAATACATGCCGGAAGACGCTTTCGTTTATCGCGAAAATGGCGTCTTGACAGAGGAAAAGGTTGTCTCCATCTCACCCGATCGGGTGGTGTGGACCAATGATCGCGGCTTGATTTGGACCCCCAGCCGTGACTTGGTCACGCCGCCGATTTCCTGGAGCGCCGATCCGGAGTTGGGCCGAGGTCGGCAGACGGTGATTGGCTCGCCTGGCCAAATCTTTCCCTTGCGCGAGGGCAACACGATTTCCTTCGGCATTCGTGGTAGCAGCGAAAACATGCCGACCGGATGGCAGGACACCCAAACCTGCGTCGTCGGCGCCCAACAGGCGGTCACGGTGCCGGCCGGCGAATACCGAACCTTTCCGATCAG
This sequence comes from Nisaea sp., assembly GCA_002694075.1. Classification (GTDB taxonomy): domain Bacteria; phylum Pseudomonadota; class Alphaproteobacteria; order Thalassobaculales; family Thalassobaculaceae; genus TMED26. The sequence continues at coordinate 6,063 of NZLB01000075.1, read as the reverse complement.
TTGCCAGCGCAAGGGGCATGAGGACATCATCTATTACGCCCCCGCCGTGCAAAACTATGTTTTGCGCGAGCGGATTTTCGACGGCAAACCGATCCGCAAAGAATTGGTCTCGGCGCGGCTGACCCAGGCGCCGACGCCGGCCCCGCCGGCGCCCAAAAAGGCGCCGGTGAAAAAACCGGTGCCCGTGCAACAGGCCGCCGCCAAGCCCAAACCGGCGCCCAAGGCCGCACCAAAACCGGCGCCAGCGCCGACCACCATCACCGCCAAAGCGGCCCCGTCCACCGACGAGTCGAGGCAGCTTGCCCAGGCGGTCAAAAAACTTGACCGTTTGGAAAAGCAAGTGGCGCGCTTGGCGGCGCGCTTGGACCAGGCGGAGCGCACGCCGGTGGCGGCCGCCGGCAAATATGGTGTCCATCTCGCTTCCTACCGGAGCCGCGGCGGCGCGGACCGCGGCTGGCGCCTGTTGACCCGGAAATTCAAACGCGAGCTCGCTGGCAAGGAAAAGATCGTGCGGGCTTTCGATAGCGGCAAAAGCCGCGGGCGCTACCAACGCTTGATCGCCGGCTATTTCCCCAGCCGGGCCGCCGCCAAGGCCTTTTGCGACAGCATGAAGGTCAAGCGGCAGTTCTGCGCGCCGGTGCGCGCGCGGCCTTAGGAAACCAGATCACCGCGCCGCAGTCCGCGAAGCGCGACAACGGTGAAAAGCACCCCGCTGAAAAGAACAAAGAACCCGATCAGCCCCTGGCCGTCGGCCGTGTCGATGGCCACCCCGGCGATCGGCGGCCCGGCCAGATTGGCGATTTCCATGACCACGATAAAAGTGGCGTTGGCCAGGGTGATTTGGCCGGTTTTAAAGCGGTCGCCCATCATCGCCAGGGCGATGGTGTAGCTGCCCCAGACCATGCCGCCCCACACGAACAAGACCGCCATCAGCAGCCACCATTGTCCGAACACGACCGGGATCAGCAGAGGTAACACGGTCATCAAGCCAGCCGCCACCAACAGCATCAAGCGGCGATTGACGCGGTCGAGCATCAGCCCCAAGGGAATTTGCAGTACCACATTGCCGGCCATGAAGGCGGCCAAAGCAAGGGCGGCGGTGCTCTCGTTCAGGCCATGGCGCAGCCCGTAAATCGGCAAAAACGAGAAAATCCCGCCGTCCAAGGCGCCTTGCGCCGCGGCGGTCACGAAAATCGTCGGCGCCACCCAAATCATGCTGAACGCGCCGACCCGGTGATCGACCCGCAGATCCGGCGCCAACCGGCGCACCCACCAAATCGGGCCAGCCGATATCGCCACTGTGCCGGCGATAAAGACAAACGGCGCCAATCCCTGGCTGCCGATCACGGTCAACACCAGCGGGCCGAGCATGAAACCGCCGGCCAAGGCGGTCGCGTAATAGGCCATCACGCGCCCGCGCACGGCGTCGGTGGCCACGGCGTTGATCCATGCCTCGCCAACCACCCAGGGTAGAGCGAGGGTCAATCCAAACAGGAAACGTAACGCGAACCAGGCCGGTAAGTCGTCGGTCAGGCCAAATAATAAAAGCACACCGCCGCCCCATAGAATGCCGGCCGCCATGCAAGCGGCGCCGCTGAAATGGCGCAAAAAACGAGGGACCAGAAAACTGCCGGTGATGACGCCGAGCGGGCCCATCGCGGCATTCAACCCAATGATCAGGGATGGCACGCCCCAGGCTTCCATTTTGAGACTAAGCAGCGGGGTCGCGCCGCCGAGACCGACGCCGATGATCAACGAACTGGCGATCACCGCCACCAGACCACGCCAATTGGCGCGCTCAAAGCCTTGCAAGGGCTCCGCCGTCATCGCTTAGGCGGCGGCCGACAGGGGCATCATGGGTAGGCGCAGTCTTCGGCGGTGACGAGCACAAAACCGCGCCGTCCGGCTTGAACCAGGAAACGAAACTCCCGCTCGCCCAGCACCACGCTATGGCTGAGTGGCAAGACGCCGGCATGCTCCACGGACGGCTGGTCAACGGCGGTGAACGTCAAACGCACCGGTTTACTTGGATCGAACCAGGCTTGCGGGCGACCATCCGCGCTTTTCGCCGATGCCCCCCGACCGGTGATGGTGATCCGGTCTTTCCCGAAACTGGCCGCCGAACGCGGCCCGGATGTGACCGGCGTACGCACCACGAAGCGTCGGGTGTCCGGGTCAAGGCAATCACGTTTACGCCGCGCGCTGCCGATTAAAAATCGTAAGCGCGCCACGCTGAGACCGTCGGCGATACGCGCTCGTATCAGGTCGTAAAGCTCGCGGTCGGTGCCGCGCGGCACATCGGCGGCATAGCGTTGTTCGGTGACGCGCGCCTTTTCCAGGGCCTGTCGGACCTGCAGCGCCTGGTCGGCGACCCGCTGATCCATTTCGGCCAAACGGCCGTTGATTTCGTCGAGCACTTGTTCGTGCTGTCGCTTTTGCGCTTCCAAATCCTCGACGCCAAGTTGATAGCTGACCAAGCCGACCCCGCCGAGTATCAATAGATACACGACCGACCGGGTGAGTCGTCCGGCCATTTGCCGGCGGTAGCGCCGATCGCTGTCGTAAATGCTCATCCAGATCGCTTGCCCACATCGCCGACCGTGCGGGAACACACGCGCCGGCGACGGTTATCACGAGCCTCCATCTTTAGCGGACCACCGCCCGTCCCTTGGTCGAAGTGAACACCGTCGCCATCGAAAGCACCATGAACCCGGCGATCACATAAAACACCAAACGCGGCTCTCCCCAGTCTAACAGAGCGCCGTAAATCATCGGCCCAATGGCGCTGCCCAAGCTAAGCCCGGTCGACACGAAGCCGTAGACTTTGCCCATCGAGCCGTCGGGTGTCACCGCGCGCACGATCATATCACGCGAAGGCATGATCAAACCATGCATAACGCCCTGCACGGCCATGATCGTGACCAGCGCCACTTGACCCAGCGCGACACTGCCGACGATCACCATCAAAACCGCGGTCGCCGCGAAACAACTGGCCGCCACCCAGTCGTGATGGCGTGTCCGATCGGCGATCCAGCCGCCCGCCAAAATACCGCCTGAAGTGCCAAACAAATAAGCCGTCAGTGCCAGGTTGGCGACCGTCAAATCGGTTCCGAACAAGCGATCCAAACCGGACACGGCGAAATTATTAATGCCGCTGGAGAGCAGCGAGAGCATGGCGAAGAAAGCGAAACAAATTAGCACCGGCGGCGACAGCAAAAGGCGCAGACCGGCGCGCGTGCTTTCCAGGTGAGGTGCCGCGTCGGCGCCGGCTTCGCGCCCATCGTTGAGGTAGCGCCGAAAATAAATCACCACGGCGGCCGCCACCAGGCCGCTGACACCGGCCAATGTCAAGGCATGGCGCCAGCCCAGGAATTCGGCCAGCAGGATGATGGTGAAGGGCGCCACCGCGAAGCCGAGATAGCCGCTAAAAGTGTGGAGGCTGAACGCCCGCCCCATCCGCTCCGGCCGCACCGAGGCCGACAGGATCGCGTAATCGGCCGGGTGGTAGACGCCATTGGCGATGCCAGCGATGACATAGGCGAAAAACAGCGTCCAATAGCTGGCATCCAGACCCATCGCAATGAAACACAAGGATTCCAAGATCAATCCCAAAATCAGGATATTGCGGGCGCCCAGACGGTCGACCAGGAAGCCAATGGGAATTTGCGAAACGCCCGAGGCCACCGCGAAACCGGTCAGAATCGCCCCCAATTCAATGAAGCCAACCTCCAAATCCGTCGCGATCAGCGGAAACAGCGGTGGCAGCAGCAAAATGAAAAAATGACTGTAAAAGTGAGCGATCCCAATCACCGCGATCACGCGGGTATCGCTGGTCGGGCGCGGCGGCGCGCCCAGATCCGGTTGGCCCAAGCCAGATGGCTCACTAAAAGTGGTCATGATTTCCTCATCCTCGTCCCCCTCACCATCTCCGCCCAGCCCGAGCCGGTCAAGCGGTTCTCAAATCCCCGTCGCCACTTTATAACCAAGGGGGCGTGGGCCTGTCCGCCGGACCGGCACGCCATAGGGAAAGGGGCGAGGATGATCCGCGCGGTGGCCGTCGGCGGCTGTGTTTTGGCGGTGATCTGGGCGCTGGTGGCGGCCAGCGTCGCGTGGCGACAATGGCCCGCGCGGATGGCCAAAATCGACAGCGCCCGCACCCTTGGCCTGGCCGATTGCGCGCGCCGGTACAGCGCGCCGGATGCGCGAAAACGCTGCGATATCGTTTTCGAATTGGTCCACACCCAACAACGCGCGATCGCTATTTTCAACCGCGTTGCCGTGAGTTTAAGCCCCTTGCTGGTGACTGGCGTATTCGGGTTTTGGGCCTGGCGGCGGCGGCGATCATGAGCCGCGGGCGCTTTCGCAATGAAAGCGCGGGGCGCGCCTGGCAGCGCATGCTGAGCGGCCGACGCCTCGATCTGCTGGATCCCTCGCCCTTAGACATCGAAATCACCGATATCGCCCACGGCTTGGCGCGGGTCGCGCGCTGGAACGGGCAAACCACCGGTCCCTGGGCCTTGTCGGTGGCGCAGCATTCGGTGACGGTTGAACGCATTTTACAAAAAACCACACCGTCGCTGCCCCTCAAATGGCGCCTCGCGGCGCTGCTGCATGACGCGCCGGAATATGTGATTGGCGATATGATCACGCCATTCAAGGCGGTGCTCGGGCCCGGCTATAAGACGCTCGAGGCGCGCCTGCAAGCGGCCATTCATCTGCGCTTTGGCTTACCGGCGGCCCTGCCCGAGCGTGTCGCCCGTAGCATCAAGCGCGCCGATCACATCGCCGCCTACATGGAGGCCATCCACTGCGCCGGGTTCTCGGTCGCCGAGGCCAAGGATATTTTTGGCGCGCCGCGCCTGCGCCTTGAGATCGATTGGGCGCCGTGGTCGCCAGCCGAGGCGAGCGAGCGCTTTCTGGCCCGCTTCGCGGTTCTGGGTGGCGGTTGAGAGGCTTGGTTTCAAACGCCGGCGGCTTTATCCTGAGGGCGCGGCGGCGGCCGGCATACGCGACCGGGAGAGCGACCATGACCGATACACCGAAATACGTCAGCCTCGACGGCGTCATCGTGCCCTGGGCCGAGGGCAATGTGCACATCACCTCCTCGGCGTTTAAGTATGGCTGCGCCGTTTTCGAAGGTTTGCGCGGCTATTGGAACGCCGGCGACCAGCAGCTTTATGTTTTCCGCGCCGACGACCATGCCCGTCGACTGGTCAACGCCCAACGCTTTCAGCGGTTCGATACCCTGTTCGACGCGACCAGCCAAACCACCGCCATGGTCGATCTTCTGCGCGCCCTCGACCTGCGCGAAGACGTCCAAATCCTGGTCCACGCCTATGTCAGCGGCGGCGGCTTGCCGGCCTCGACCGGCCCCAACGGCCTGGCGATCGCGGCAACTCCCTGGACCACTCCGGCGCGCCTCGAGGCCGGCGTCAGCACCCAGGTCAGTTCGTGGCGGCGGACCCCGGAAACCGCCGCACCGATGCGGATCAAAACCACCGGCAATTACAACAATGGCCGCATCGCCGCGGTCCAGGCGCTGGCCGACGGCTATGACACCGCGCTGTTACTGAACGAGCGGGGCAAGGTCTCCGAGGGACCGTCGATGTGTTTCGCCATGATCCGCGACGGCCGCGCGATCTTTCCCAGCGTCACTAATGACATTCTCGAGAGCATCACCCGCGCCACCTTGATCGATTTGCTGCGCGAGGACCTCGACGTGACGGTCGAAGAGCGCGATGTCGACCGCTCGGAAATCTTCGGCGCGGAAGAGGCTTTTTTCTGCGGCACCGCTTGGGAAGTGACACCGATCACCAGCATTGACCGTCTGGCCATCGGCGACGGCCAGCCAGGCCCACTCACCCGACGTCTACAGCGCCATTACGAGGCGGTGTGCCGCGGCACGGTGGCCGCCCGCGACAATTGGCGCCTCCCGATATACGGGTAGCGGCGGCCCCACGCCGGCAGCCGGGGCGCATAAATTTTCCGCTTTTGCCGATTTTTTAGGCATTCTGACTTATGATTGCTTGAACACGCCCCGAATTGCTCAAGTGAAATCAATAT
>NZLB01000074.1 GCA_002694075.1 Nisaea sp. | reverse complement strand
TCGAGGCGAGGGTTTGGTTCTCGCTTTGGACCTCAACGCCTTCTTTCGCCTCCAAAGCTTGGTGGAGCCCCTCGGAATATCTCCGCCCTTCCATCGCCCGGCCGGTGAACTCGTCGATGATCACCACGCCGCCATCTTTGACAATGTAATCGGTGTCGCGCTGGAACAAGCGGTGCGCGCGCAAGGCAGAGTTGACATGGTGGACCAGCGAGACGTTTTGCAGATCGTACAGCGTGCCGCTTTCAATTAGGCCAACCTCGGTCAGCAACGCCTCGATATGCTCGGCGCCGGCATCGGTGAAGGCCGCGGTCTTTTGTTTTTCGTCGACCTCGTAATCCTCCGGCACCAGTTTCGGGATCAAGGTGTTGACCTGGCGATAAAGGGCCGAGCTGTCCTCGGCCGGGCCGGAGATAATCAGCGGCGTGCGCGCCTCGTCGATGAGGATCGAGTCGACCTCGTCGACGATGGCGAAGTTGAACGCGCGCTGGACCATGTCATCCAGGCTGAACTTCATATTGTCACGCAGGTAATCGAAGCCGAATTCGTTGTTGGTGCCATAAGTGACATCGGCGGCGTATTGAGCGCGCCGCGCGTCATCGTCGAGGCCATGGACGATGCAGCCGGTGGTCAGGCCCAGCTTTTCATAAATTTGCCCCATCCAGCCGGCGTCACGGCGGGCCAGATAATCGTTCACTGTGACGACATGCACACCGGCCCCGTCGAGAGCATTGAGATAAACCGGCAAGGTCGCCACCAGGGTCTTGCCCTCACCGGTTTTCATCTCCGAGATCCGGCCCATGTGCAGGACCATGCCGCCGATCAACTGGACGTCGAAATGGCGCTGACCGAGGGTGCGTTTGGCGGCCTCGCGAACCGCCGCGAAAGCTTCCTCCAAAAGATCGTCGAGGGTCGCCCCGGCGGCGAGGCGGTCGCGGAATTCCGCGGTCTTGGCAGCCAGCGCGGTGTCGTCCAAAGCCTCCATTTCCGGCTCGAGGGCGTTGATCGCGGCGACCCGCGGCGCCAACCGTTTGAGGACCCGGTCATTCTCCGACCCAAACAGGGTCTTGGCCAAATTTCCAAACATGACACCTCCCGGGTCAAATCGCGGCCCCCGCCGCACCCTTTGCCGCCGGCTGACAGATAGGGGCTCGCACCGGCAGAGTCAATCTCGGGGCCGCCGGCTCAGCGATCGGCGCTGGCCCGCAAGCGGTCACCGACCGCCGCCATTTCCGTCGCCGGCATGTTGGCGTAGGCGAGGCGTAAACACGCGTCTTGGCCCGGCCCAAAAAAGGCGCCGGGCAGACACAGCAAATTATGCTCGGCGGCCAAGCGCTCGGCGACCGCGCGTCCCGGCGTGCCACTGAACGGGTGGCGGACATAGGCGAAATAGGCGCCCGCCGAGATCAATTCATAGCCAAGATCATTGGCCGCGAAGAGGGCGCTGAGCGCGGCGCGGCGTTCGGCCAGCTCGGCGCGTTTTGCCGCCACCCAATCCCAAGCGTGATCGAGACCGTGGAGGGCCGCCGCCTGGCCAATATGGGGCGCGCAAATCGATACCGTGTCCATCACTTTGGTGACCGCCGCCATCACCGCCGGCCCGCCGATCAGAGAGCCGACACGGTACCCGGTCAAGCTGAAGACCTTCGAAAAACTGTAGAGTTGGACCAGGGTATCGGGCCAATGCGGGTCGCTGAACAGACCATGGCGCGCCACCGCCGGATCGAGAAAATCCTTATAGGTCTCGTCCAACACCAGGGCGATGCGATGGCGACGACAGAGATCGTAGAAGGCGGCGATCACCTCCGGCGGATAGACCGCGCCGGTGGGATTGTTGGGCGTCACCAGAACCAGGGCGCGGGTTTTCGGTGTGATCAGGCGCGCCGCCTCGTCCGGGTCGGGCACGCCGGCGCGGTCCGCGCGAAACGGCAAATGCACCGCGCGCACACCGCTCATATCCAGCCACATTTGATGGTTGAAGTAGTAAGGCACCGGCAGAATGACCTCGTCCCCGCTCGCCGCCAGGGCCATCATCGCCAGGCAAAAGGCTTGGTTGCAGCCGGCGCTGATCATCACTTGATCGGGCGCGATCCGACCGCCGTAGAAATCGCTCATATGCGCGGCCAGCGCGTCGCGCAAAGCCGGCAGGCCGGTGATTGGCGTATATTGAGCGGTCTCGAACAAATCGGCGCGAGCCGCCAAATGGGCGCGTAAACTCGCCGGCGGCGGGTAGCTCGGCACCGCCTGGGCGAGGTCCAGCAACGGCGCCTCGCCCGCGAAGTCTCGGCCGTCGACCCAGGCTCGCGCCTCGGCAATCGGCGGCTCGAAGGTACGCGCAAGATGGGGGTTTAATTGCATGGGGCTGATCCACCGCTAATCGGTTGCGGCGGCGAGCCTACAACGCCTCGATAAACTCGTCCAACAAGGCGCTGACCCGTTCGGGATCATATTGATCGAGGATGGTTTGCGCCCGCCGCGCCGCCGCCGCGCCATCCAATTGGCGGATCCGCTGCTTGACCCGCGGCAAACTGTTCGGGGTCATCGACAATTGGCGCAGCCCCATGCCGACCAAAAGCGTGGCATGGCGCGGATTACCGGCCATTTCGCCGCACACCGACACATCGATCCCGCGCCGATTGGCGGCGTCGACGGTCAGCTGAATCAACCGCAGCACGCCCGGGTGCAGCGGATCGTAAAGATCGGCGACCTGCTCATCGCCCCGGTCAATGGCCAGGGTGTACATTGTCAAATCATTGGTGCCGATAGCGAAAAACTCGGACTCTCGAGCCAACGAGTCAGCCGCCAGGGCGGCGCCCGGCACCTCGATCATGACACCCACTTCGGGCAGCGGATCGCCAATCGCGATTTGCCGCCGGCGCAGACGGCGCACCACCTTGGCCATGATCCGCCGAACCGCGCGAATCTCGCTGGCGACGGAAATCATCGGCAACAAGATTCGCACTGGCCCATGGGCACTGGCGCGTAAAATCGCCGCCAATTGAGTCTCCAGAAGGGCCGGTTCACGCAGGGCCAGGCGGATCGCCCGCAGGCCGAGGGCCGGGTTGGCCCCGGCGGCGATCCGGTCGCCCAGCGATGTCGCCAATTTCTCGCCGCCNACATCGATGGTGCGCACGGTCACCGGATAGCCTTGCGAGGCCTCGACGATGCGGCGNAGGGCGTTGTACTGCTCATCCTCGCTGGGCAGGTCGGGGCGNTTCATGAACAGGAACTCGGTGCGCACCAGGCCGACCCCCTCGGCGCCGGCCCGGCGGGCCACTTNGACTTCACGCGGTAAATCGAGATTGGCCTGCAACGTGACCCGGATTTTATCGCGGGTGATCGCCGGCATCCCGCGCAAACGCCTGAGCTGGCGTTCCAAACGCTGGCGCGCCTCGATCCGCCGACGGTAATCGGCCAGGGTCTGGGCGTCGGGATGGACAATCACCTCACCGGCCTCGCCATCCAGGATGATTTGGTCGCCGGAGCGGATCGTCGGCACCATGTCGACCAAACCCAACACCGCCGGCAGGCCCAGCGAGCGAGCCATGATCGCGGTGTGGCTGTCAGCGCCGCCAAGAGCGGTCACGAAACCAGCGATCACCGACGGATCCATCAGCGCCGTGTCGGCCGGGCTCAACTCCTCGGCGACAACGATGCAGCCGGGCGGCACCGAGGTGAAGGCGACATGTTTGCGGTCAGTCAATTGCAACAGGATGCGCCGGCCGACCTCGTGGACGTCCTCGGCCCGCGCCGCAAGATAGGGGTCGGTCATGGCCGCGAACGTGGCCGCCAAGTCGTGAACCCAATCCTGGACCGCCGCCTCGGCATTGATGGCACGCTCACGAATGCGGTTTTCCACACCTTGAATCAAGCGTTCGCTTTCGATCATGCCGCGGTGCGCGTCCAGCAATAGCAACAGGTCGTCGCCGGCCTCGCTCGGCAGGTCGCGGGCCTTGCGCCGCAATTTGCCGATTTGCGCCCGCGCGGCTTGGGCCGAGGCCCGAAAGCGGACCAGCTCTTTGTCGATCTGACCGCTGGCGATGCGATATTCCGGAACCGCGCCGAGAGCCGGTTCGACCACATGGGCGGCGCCGATGGCGATGCCCGCCGACACCCCGATACCGTGGCCAAAGCGCTGGCTGGTCAGCGGTGGTCCGGCTTTGGTTTTAGTCTTCATCGAACTTGCCTTCGACCAAGCCGGCGATGGCCTGTACCGCGGCGGCCGCCTCGGTGCCCTCGGCGCGGACTCGGATCGACGCGCCCGGCGCCGCCGCCAACAGCATTAGGCCCATAATCGACCGGGCCGACACGTCAATCTCATTACGCGACACCGTGATTTCGGCGTCAAAGCCGCTAGCCAAGCGGCATAGCTTGGCCGCCGCACGGGCGTGCAGACCGCGCTGATTGAGGATGGTCAGCTCACGCTCGATGGCCGCCGCCATGCTCACACTTCGCCCTCCATCAATTTGGACGCGATGCGGATATATTTGCGCCCCGCCTGTTCGGCGGCCGCGGCGGCGTCGTTCAAGGACGCGCTTTCGCGCAGACCCGCCAGTTTTACCAGCATCGGCAGATTAACCCCGGCGATCACCTCGACACTGGCTTTGTCCATGATTGAGATCGCTAAATTGGAGGGCGTGCCGCCGAACATGTCGGTCAGAACGATCACGCCCTGGCCAGCGTCCACCGCGCGCACCCCGGCGAGGATGTCCCGACGGCGGGTTTCCATGTCGTCATCGGCGTCAATACACACCGTCGCCACCCCCTCCAAGGGTCCCACGACGTGTTCCAACGCCGCCCGCAAGGCGGCCGCCAATTGTCCGTGGGTGACCAGAACCAGGCCGATGGCCGGCCCGCTAGCGTCGTCCGCCATCTTCATTCCTTGGCTGTTTCCGCCCGTTCGGCCAAAGGCGCGTCAGCGATTGCCGGCACCGCCGCTTTGGCGAGTTCTCGATGGCGCACGGTGACAGGCAATCCGCGCGCCATCAACCATTTTGCGACTGTCTCGGCGACCAAGACCGAACGATGGCGCCCGCCGGTGCAGCCAACGGCGACGGTCAGATAACTTTTGCCCTCGGCCTCGAACAGCGGCAAGAGCGGCGCCAGGTAATCGATCAAACGTGTCAAAAACCCATCGAACGCCGGGTCGCCCCGGATGTGGGCGGCAACGCGCGCATCGCGACCGTCGAAGCCGCCAATCACCGGGTCATAATGCGGATTGCTGAGAAAGCGCACGTCGAACACTAGGTCGGCGTCCCGCGGCAGGCCCGCGCGGTAGGCAAACGACACCACCTGCACCCGCAATCGATGCGTGCCGTCCAGGCACAGCCGCTCGGTCACCGCGTGGCGCAGATCGACGACCGACATTTCGGAGGTGTCGATCACCAAATCGGCGCGCGCGTGGAGCGGCGCCAGAGCCCGCCGCTCCACCGCGATCCCGTCGGCGACCGGTCGGTCGACGGCCAGCGGATGGGTGCGCCGGGTTTCGGTGAAACGCTTGATCAGGGTTTCATCGTCGCAATCCAGAAAAACCATCCGCATGGGCCGCGCGCGGGTCCCGTGTCGGCCATCGACCAGCGCCACCAAAGCGGCGGCGTCGAAACCGCGGGCACGCACGTCGAGGCCAATCGCCAAAGGCGTCGGCACCGGCACCGCCGCCGCGGACGTCGATGTGGGCGCCGTCAACAAGGCCGGCAGCAACCCCTGGGGCAGGTTGTCGACGGTTTCCCAGCCATGGTCCTCAAGGATTTTCAGCGCTGTTGTGCGCCCAGCGCCGGATAAACCGGTGACCACCACCGCCGCGGCCACCGGCGCTGAAGATGGGTTGGCCTCGGTCATTGGATGGCGCCTAAATTTCGCATGGCGACAGTGATCTTCGCGGGAGTCGACGCTTCGAAGGCGGCGAGGGCCAGCAGGGGCACGGTTAGCGCGAGATAGTGACAGGTGGCCGGATCGGGGAAGCGGATCACTTGGTCGGCCGGGATCAAGTCAACGACCAGGGCGAGCGGCGCTTGGCCGACCGCTTCCACCGCCACGATGCCGATCCCACGAATTTCCAATTGGCCCTGCAACGGGCTCGGCGCGCGCGCCACCAACCGATCATTGACACGGCTCAACTCAAGCTGATCGTCACCGACCAAGGTGGCGCCGCCGTCAATCAAGCGCAGCGCCAAATCCGACTTGCCGCTGCCCGAGGGGCCGCGCAACAACACCCCCGCGCCATCAATCGCCACACATGTCCCGTGAACTCGTTCCATCCCCACCGACCTCTGATGGAAGCTGTCTCACATCACGATATCCTGCACC
>NZLB01000073.1 GCA_002694075.1 Nisaea sp. | reverse complement strand
CGCCACCTGACCGGCGCTGAGGAGTAATGCGATGATTCAGATGCAAACAAATCTCGATGTTGCCGACAACTCCGGCGCGCGCCGGGTTCAGTGCATCAAGGTTTTGGGCGGTTCGAAGCGCAAAACGGCCGGGGTCGGTGATGTGATCGTGGTCTCGGTCAAAGAGGCGATCCCTCGCGGCCGGGTTAAAAAAGGCGACGTCCACCGTGCCGTGATCGTCCGCACGTCTAAGGAAATTCGCCGGATCGATGGCACCGCCATCCGCTTCGATAACAATGCCGCGGTGTTGATCAACAAGCAGAACGAGCCCATTGGCACCCGTATTTTCGGTCCGGTGACGCGTGAGCTAAGGGGCAAGTCGTTCATGAAAATCGTCTCGCTTGCGCCGGAGGTGCTGTGATGGCCGCGAAGTTCAAAATCAAGAAGGGCGACCGGGTTGTGGTGACCACGGGCCGGGACAAGGGCAAGTCGGGCGAAGTCCTGGCGGTGCAGCGCGACCGAAACAGGGTCGTGGTGCAGGGCGTCAATTTGGTCAAACGTCACCAAAAGCCGAGTCAGACCGCCCAGGGCGGGATCATCGAGAAAGAAGCCTCGGTGCATATTTCGAATGTTGCCCATATCGACCCGAAAACCGATCAGCCAACGCGCGTCGGTTACCGGCTTCTCGACGACGGCCGCAAGGTGCGCTTCGCCAAGGGGTCCGGCGAAGTGATTGACGCCTAAGCGCGGCGGGAGGATGGAGCGGAGATGACACGTCTTCACGAAGAGTATAAAAACAAGATCAAAGCGGAAATGCTTGAGAAGTTCGGTTACGACAACGTCATGCAGGTACCGCGCCTTGAGAAGGTGGTCTTGAACATGGGTGTTGGCGAAGCGGTCCAGGATTCTAAAAAAGTCCAGGCCGCGGTCGCCGATCTGACCTTGATCGCCGGTCAAAAACCGGTCGTGACCCGCGCCAAGAAGTCGATCGCCGGCTTCAAGTTGCGCGAAGGCATGCCGATTGGCGCCAAGGTAACCTTGCGGCGAGACCGAATGTTCGAATTCGTTGATCGCTTGATCAACATCGCGCTCCCCCGGGTGCGTGATTTCCGCGGTCTCAATCCGCGCAGCTTCGACGGCCGTGGCAATTACTCCATGGGTCTGAAGGAGCAAATCGTCTTTCCCGAAATCGACTATGACAAGGTCGACACCATCCGTGGTCTCGACATCATCGTCGTGACCACCGCGAGCACGGATGATGAAGCGCGCGAATTACTGCGCGGCTTCAATTTCCCGTTCGTCAACTGATCGCCAGGAGACTGTCGTAATGGCCAAAAAAAGCGCGATTCAGAAGGACAAGAACCGGCGCAAGCTGGTGGCCCAACACGCCGCCAAGCGGGCCCGTTTGAAAGCCGTCGCTGATAACCGCGATTTGCCGATGGAAGAGCGCTTTCAAGCGCGCCTGAAGCTTGCCGAGATGCCGCGTAATGGCGCCAAAATTCGGATTCGCAATCGCTGTGAGGTAACCGGCCGGCCGCGTGCCTTCTATCGCAAATTCAAAATGTCCCGCATTGCCCTGCGTGACCTTGGCTCAACCGGTCAAGTGCCCGGTTTGGTCAAGTCAAGCTGGTAAAGGAGGAGGTCAGACCATGACAATGAGCGATCCTCTTGGTGATATGCTGACGCGGATTCGGAATGGCCAAACCGCTGGCCATTCGACGGTCAACAGTCCCGCCTCGCGCCTGCGCAGCAATGTGCTCGACGTGCTCGAGCGCGAGGGCTACATCCGAGGCTACAGCCGGACCGATTTCAACAGCGGCTCGCATGAGTTGACCATTGAGTTGAAGTATTTCGACGGTCAGCCGGTGATCCGCGAGATTAAGCGCGTGTCGCGCCCGGGGCGCCGTGTGTATTCCGGGATTAAAGACTTGAAGCGGGTCTATAACGGACTGGGCATCGCCATCCTTTCAACGCCGCGCGGCGTGATGTCGGATGTCGAGGCGCGTGCCGCCAACGTCGGCGGCGAAGTCCTGTGCCACGTCTTTTAAGGAGGCCGTGCGATGTCTCGAATTGGTAAAAACCCGGTGAGCATCCCCGACGGCGTGTCGGTCGAGGNGGTCAACGACGCGCTGATCGCCAAAGGCAAGCTNGGCGAACTGAGCGTCGACTTGCTGCCGGAAGTGTCGGTCGACGTGGCNGACAAACNGGTCACCGTCAGCCCGCGNGACAGCAGCAAGCGCGCCCGCTCCATGTGGGGCACNACGCGNAGTCAGATCGCNAACGCGGTGACTGGCGTNAGCGATGGGTTCACGGTCAANCTGGAGATCACNGGGGTTGGTTATCGCGCCGCCGTTGAGGGCAAGAACCTGGTGCTCGCNCTGGGTTTCAGNCATCCGGTGACTTACCCGATTCCGGAAGGCATCACCGTCAAATGCGAGCGTCCGACGGCGATCGCCATTTCCGGCGCCAACAAACAGCGTATCGGCCAGATGGCCGCTGAAATTCGCGCCTACCGACCGCCGGAGCCTTTTAAAGGCAAAGGGGTGCGCTACGCCGACGAGCAGATCATGCGCAAAGAAGGCAAGAAGAAGTAGGAGCCCAGCGATGTTAACCAGCAGGCAATTGTTCGAACGGCGCAAACAGCGCAACCGTCGCGCCCTCAAACGGCGAAATTCCGGCTTGGTGCGGCTGTCGGTGCACCGCTCAGGCAAACATATCTATGCGCAAGTGATCGACGACGCCCAAGGCGCGACCTTGGCCGCGGCCTCGACCCTCGACAAGGATTTGCGCGGTGACCTGAAAAACGGCGCCGGCAAAGACGCCGCTTCGGCGGTTGGCAAACTGGTCGCCGAGCGCGCTAAAGCCAAGGGCGTCGAGAGCGTTGTTTTCGATCGCGGCGGTTATCTTTATCACGGCCGGGTCAAAGCCCTGGCCGAAGGCGCCCGTGAGGGCGGCCTGCAGTTTTGATCCGAGGGGACTGAACCATGGCACGAGGCGAACGTCAGGATCGCAATCAGCGCGATGAGCCGGAACTTATTGAAAAACTGGTCGGCATTAACCGGGTCGCCAAGGTCGTCAAGGGTGGCCGTCGCTTTGGCTTCGCCGCGGTAGTGGTGGTCGGCGATGGCAAGGGCCGGGTCGGCCACGGGGCCGGTAAGGCGCGTGAGGTCCCGGAGGCCATCCGCAAAGCGACCGAACAGGCCAAACGCGGCATGGTTCGGGTGCCGCTTCGCGAGGGGCGTACGCTGCACCATGACGGGACCGGCCGTTTCGGCGCCGGACGGGTGCTGTTACGCGCCGCGCCGTCCGGTACCGGGATTATCGCCGGCGGTCCGATGCGGGCGATTTTTGAGGCTTTGGGTGTGCAGGACGTGGTCGCCAAATCGATGGGCACCTCCAACCCGCACAACATGATCAAAGCCACTTTCGAAGGGTTGAAAGCGATGAACGCGCCGCGTTCGGTGGCCGCCAAGCGGGGCAAGAAAGTCGCCGATTTGTTTAGCCGCGAGAGCGAGACTGACGCGGCGGCGGCCAGCTGAGCACGGTTGAGAGGAACGGATCATGGCGAGCAAAAAAGCGGCGACGGTCACCGTCACCCAGATCGGTAGCCCGATTGGACGCCAACAGTACCAGCGGCAGACACTTGTCGGTCTGGGCTTGAATAAGATGCATCGCACGCGCACTTTGGAGGATACGCCCGCCGTGCGCGGCATGATCGCCAAGGTCAGCCATTTGGTGCGAGTTGAGGAAACCAGCGAATAAAGCCGGTGGGCGTGCGGCCGAGAGGTCGCGCAACGTGGAGCGCGAGAGATGCGACTGAACGAACTTCGAGACAACCCCGGCGCCCGCAAGGGGCGCAAGCGCGTCGGCCGTGGCAGCGGCTCAGGCATGGGGAAAACGTCGACGCATGGCCAAAAGGGGCAAAAGTCGCGATCGGGTGTGGCCATTAATGGCTTCGAAGGCGGGCAAATGCCGATTAATCGGCGTCTGCCCAAACGCGGTTTCACCAATATTTTCCGCAAGCAATTCGCGGCGGTCAACATTGGCGATGTGCAGCGCGCCGTCGACGCCGGCCGGTTGGACGCGGCCGCGCCGATTGATGTGGCGGCCCTGCGTGCCGCCGGGCTCGGCACCCGTGGGCGGGATGGCATTCGGTTGTTGGCCAAGGGCGAAATCTCCGCCAAGGTCGACCTGCATGTGACTGGCGCCAGCAAGGCCGCCGTCGCCGCGGTCGAAAAGGCCGGCGGCGCGGTGACCGTGGCCCAAGCGGCGGCCGCGCCGGCCGCCGAAGACGCTTAAGGAGCGCGCGCGGCGATGGCCTCCAGTGCCGAACGTATGGCCCAGGGCATGTCCTTTGGCGCTTTTTCCAAAGCTTCCGAGCTGAAAAAGCGCATTTGGTTCACCTTGGCCGCGTTGGTGGTCTATCGTCTCGGCACCTATATTCCGTTGCCGGGCATCGACCCGGTCATTCTCGCCGAGATTTTCCAACAGGCCCAGGGTGGTATTCTGGGCATGTTCGACATGTTCGCCGGCGGCGCGCTGGGGCGAATGACCATCTTCGCGCTGAACATCATGCCATATATCTCGGCGGCGATTATCATGCAGTTGATGACCGCCGTTTCGCCCAACCTCGAAGCCTTGAAAAAAGAAGGCGAGGCGGGGCGCAAGAAGATCAATCAATACACCCGTTACCTGACCGTCCTCTTGGCCACCGTGCAGGCTTATGGCATCGCTGTCGGGCTTGAAAACCTGCCGGCCTCGACCGGCTCGCCGGTGATCGATCCGGGCTTGTTCTTCCGTTTTACCGCGGTTGTGACGTTGGTCGGCGGCACGGTGTTTTTGATGTGGCTTGGCGAGCAAATCACCGCCCGCGGCGTCGGCAATGGTATTTCGCTGATCATTTTCGCCGGCATTGTCGCCAACTTGCCGTCGGCGTTGGTCGGCACATTGGAACTCGGCCGGACCGGCGCGTTGTCGGCCATCATCATCATTTTCCTGCTGGTCATGGCGGTCGCGGTGATCGCCTTCATCGTCTTCATTGAGCGCTCTCAGCGGCGGATTTTGATCCAGTATCCAAAGCGTCAAATGGGCAACCAAATGTTTGGGGGCGATACCTCTCATTTGCCATTGAAGCTTAACGTGTCGGGTGTGATCCCGCCGATCTTCGCCAGCTCGATCCTGTTGATGCCGGCGACCATGGCGCAATTCTCAGCGTCCGGCGGCACCGGTCCGGAATGGATGACCACCGCCGCCGCCCTGTTGGGGCGCGGTCAGCCACTGTATTTGACGATTTACATCTCGATGATCGTGTTTTTCGCCTTTTTCTACACCGCGATTGTATTCAACCCGGCCGAAACCGCTGAAAATCTGCGCAAATATGGTGGCTTTATCCCGGGTATTCGGCCTGGCAAAAACACCGCCGACTATCTGGATTATGTGTTGACGCGATTGACCGTCGCCGGTGCCGCTTATTTGGCGGCGGTATGTATTTTACCGGAGATTCTCATCAGTCAATATTCCGTTCCCTTCTATTTTGGTGGCACCAGTTTGCTGATTGTGGTGACCGTCACCATGGATACCGTGGCGCAGGTTCAGTCGCATCTGTTGGCCCATCAATACGAGGGACTGGTGAAAAAGTCTAAGCTGCGGGGCAGGCGCGGATGAATGTGATTCTTTTAGGTCCGCCCGGCGCTGGCAAGGGCACCCAGGCGAAGCGATTGGAAACCAAATTCGGCATCGTTCAGTTGTCGACCGGCGATATGCTGCGCGCGGCGGTCGCCGCCGGCAGCGCGCTGGGCCAGCGGGTGCGGAAGATTATGGATGCCGGCGAGTTGGTACCCGACGACGTGATGGTGTCGTTGATCGCCGAGCGCGTCGATCAACCCGATTGCGCCAATGGGTTTATCCTCGACGGTTTCCCGCGCACCGTGCGTCAGGCCGAGGCTCTGGAGGACATGCTCCGGGACAAAGGCTTGGCCATAGATTACGTGATTGAATTGCGTGTCGATGAGGAAATCCTGGTCGACCGCATCAAGACCCGTGCGCAGGAAAGCGGCGGCGCGCGCACCGACGACAACGAAGAAACGGTGCGCAAGCGTTTGGCGGTGTATCGGGAACAGACCGCGCCGATTTTGCCGTTTTACGCGGCCAAGGGGGCGCTTAAGGCGGTTGATGGCATGGCGGCGATTGACGCTGTGTCGGCTGAAATCCATGCCCTGGTGGAAGGGTGAATGGCGATGTCCGGCAAACAATCCACGGTTGACTTGCCAGGGCGAGTTTCTATACTCGCTGCCCTTGGTTCGCGGGATGGATTGTCATTTATCGCTTGGCCGCAGGGGGTCCGGCAGCTGCCGTAAGGCGGCTGTCGGCGGCGTATGTTGAGGTGAGGAGACACTGACGTGGCACGTATCGCAGGCGTGAACATTCCGACGCAAAAGCGTGTTTTGATCGCTTTGACCTATATCCATGGGATCGGGCGGACATCGGCGGCGAAGATTTGTGACGATATCGGCATTCCGTCGGAGCGGCGGGTGCATGAGATGACCGAAGACGAGGTCGGTCGAGTGCGCGAAATGATCGACCGTGATTTCGTCGTTGAAGGTGATTTGCGCCGGCAAACCGCCATGAATATCAAGCGGCTGATGGATCTCGGCTGTGTGCGCGGTTTGCGCCATCGCCGTGGCCTGCCGGTGCGCGGTCAACGGACCCACACCAACGCGCGGACCCGCAAAGGCCCGGCCAAGCCTATCGCCGGTAAGAAGAAATAACGCGATACCGCATTTGTGATGACAGGGTCTTCAAAGGCCCGGATCGAAGAGAGTATGTAGCATGGCCAAGCAACCGACCGGGCGGGTTCGTCGCCGCGAGCGCAAGAACATCACCTCAGGCGTCGCGCATGTGAGCGCGACCTTCAACAACACCATGATCACCATCACCGACGCCCAGGGCAACGCCATTTCCTGGTCGACGGCCGGTGCGATGGGGTTCAAAGGGTCGCGCAAATCGACGCCGTACGCGGCTCAAGTCGCCGCTGAGGATGCCGGCCGCAAGGCGCAAGAGCACGGCATGAAAACCTTAGAGATTGAGGTGTCCGGCCCGGGATCGGGGCGGGAATCGGCGCTCCGTGCGTTGCAATCGGTCGGCTTCAACGTCACCTCAATTCGTGACGTTACGCCGATCCCGCATAACGGCTGTCGCCCGCGCAAGCGCCGCCGGGTGTAATAGCCCGTTCGGCGGCCGT
>NZLB01000072.1 GCA_002694075.1 Nisaea sp. | reverse complement strand
GACGAATTGGGTTACAAGGGCGTCGGCTTCGACGCGCCGACCGTGATCGCCTTTCCAAAAGGGATTGACCCGGCGATCGTGAAGAAAATGGAAGCGGCCTTGAAAGTCGCCTCGACCGACCCGGAGATGATTAAAATCAGCAAAGCGATCAAAATGCCGATCGTTTACATGAACGCGGCCGACGCCAGCAAACTGGTCAGCGAGTCCGTCGTCAAGATTGCCCAAACCTTGAAAACCATCGGCTTTCAGCAGAAGTAAGCCGTGCGGACCTGAACCTCGCGAGGGCCGGCGCCATGCGCCGGCTTTTTTTCGTTAGGCCGAAACCTCCGGCGGCGGGGTCGCCGCCGGCGCACCCAGTTTCAACGACGCCTCACGCCCGCCATAGCCGGCGATCATGGCCGCCTGATCGGCAAAAGCCTGGGTGTCGACCGCTTGCGGGTCACAAATCGCGTTCAGCGCCGCCGCCATCTCTTGAAATACCGCGCGGTGGGCCGGATCGCCGGCCAAGTCGCGGGTTTCCTCCGGGTCGTTTCGGAGATCGAACAACTCCGGCGGGTAACCGACATAATGGATGTATTTCCAGCTCCCCCGGCGCAGCATGAACGCCCTGCTGACAGAACCACTGGCGTGATATTCGCTCAAAACCGACCGGTCGGTGTCGGTCGGCGGGGCCGCGAGCTTTTACAGCGAAGCGCCGGCGCGGACAGTGTCCAATTCGGCGCCGAAATGGTCCAAAATGGTTTCGAAAATGTCGATCAGACTGACCGGCTTGTCGCAGGTTCCTTGCCGGACACCCGGCCCAGCCATGATCAGCGGCACGGCGGCGGCCTCGTCGTACATATTCGATTTGCCCCATAGACCACGCGCGCCGACATTGTCGCCATGGTCGCTGGTATAAACGATGGTGGTATCTTCAAGCAGCCCCTCCTCGCCAAGGGTGGCGATGATTTGGCCGATGTTATGGTCGAGCCACGTGCACAGACCGTAATAGGCGGCCATCGCCCGCAAACGTTCCTGCGCATCAACGAATTTCGATTCCATGTCCATGAAAGCGTTTTGTTTTTCGACCCAGGGATGGCGCGCGAACCCGTCCTTGGGATGCAGTTTGACCGGCGGCAAATCGGCCAGCGGATAGAGGTCGAAAAACTCCTGGTCGACAACCAGCGGGAAATGCGGCGCCACCAAGCCGACATAGAGACACCACGGCCGCGGCAGTTCCCGCACCCGTTGGCGCAGCCAGTCCAAGGTGTGGCGCAGCACCGCCGCGTCGTATTCGGTATATTTACTGGTGCCGGGACCAATGTAGTCGCCCAGCATGCGATGATCTGCGAGCACGCGCTCCTCCTCACGGCGGATCGAGGCCCAAACCATCCCGACACCGTCGGCGACCATCATCGGGATATGCTCAACATCGAAGCCGGCGGCGTCGGCGATGTCGCGGTAGTGAAGTTTGCCAATGCTTTCCACCGGCACGCCGGCGGCCTGAAGGGCATGACCCCAGCCCGGAGTGGCCCCGGTATAGGGCATGGCGTTGTCCCACAGCCGCACTTGGTGGACATGCTGGCCGGTGGCGAAGGCGGCGCGCGCCGGGACACAAATCGGCGATGGCGTGTAGGCGTTGGTAAACCGCGTACCGCGCGCGGCCAGTCGGTCCAGATGTGGCGTTTGAACGAAGTCATGGCCGGCGCAGCCCATCGCCCGCGCCTGATGTTCATCCGACATGATCACCAAAAGATTAGATGTTCCCATGGCGCACCCCCTGCTCACCGGCTTTTAAACCACGTTTCATTGGCCCTTTCACTCTTCGCTTTCACGGCTGTCACCGTCAAGGCACTTTCCTTCGATCCCATGAACAGGCACCATGGTGCCGACCCGCGCTCAAAATAAGTGAGGAAATCGCATACGCGCCGGGCAGGAGGGAGCATATGAACGTTCAGCAAACTCATGGTTTGACCATCGGCCCGCTGGCCGCCAGCGGCTTTGGGGCGACCGTCGCCGGATTGGCGCCAGGCGCCATCACCACGGCACAAAAAGAGATCGTTCTAGAGGCCTATCGACGCCACCATGGCCTGCTATGTTTTGAATTCGAGGGTTTACTGTCGGCCGACGACCTGCACGCCCTGACGGCGATTTTCGGGGACAATGAATTCGCCCCCGGATTGATCAACGGAATTGGCAAAAAGGCCGCCGACGGCGAGGAAAACATCAGCGTCGACGACCAAGTCGCCGCCCTGCGCGACAAGGGCCGCGACCCTTACCTGGCCTTTATCGGTAATGTCGACCCCGACAGTTTGAAGATGACGCCAACCGATCGGAAGTTTTACGGCGAATGGGAATGGCACACCGACATGTCATACATCCCGGTGCCGCCGACCTTCAGCCTGTTACACGCGCGGATCGTGCCAGCAACCGGCGGCGACACAGGGTTTTGCAGCCAGGTGCTGGCCGCCGCCGCCCTGCCCGACGACTTGCGCCGCGAGGTTTCGACCCTGCGCATCAAGCATGACGCCACCTATACCAGTAGCGGCGTACTGCGCCCCGGCATGAGCGCACCCGCCTCGCCCATCGAGGCCCATGGCCACGCTCACCCGGTGTTGCGCGCCACGCCAAGCGGGCCAGCGTTGTTCCTGGGTCGGCGCACCAACGCCTATGTCGTCGGCCTGCCCCTCGACGAAAGCGAAGACTTGCTCAATCGGCTATGGGCGCACGCCACCCAAGAGGCGTTCCAGTATCACCATCATTGGCGGGTCGGCCAGGTGGTCGCTTGGGACAATCGGATGATGTTGCATATGCGTCATCCCGTCGATGAAACCGCCGCCCGATTCATGTGGCGCACTCAAACCAAAGGCGAGGCCGTCCGCGCGGTTACCGCCTAATGGCGGGGCTTTGACGGGATCTTTAACGCACCCATGAAGGATGTATTCGATCGCGCTGTCGCGCTCCAGCGAAAAGGCCATGACGACGAAGCGGCGACGCTGTACCGGGCCATTATCACCGCCGCGCCGGCCCATTTCGGCGCGCGATACATGCTGGGCCGGTTACGGTCCGCGACCGACGGTGCGGAAGCAATCGCGCTCTTCATTTCGGCGGCGGTAATCAATCCGCGCCCGGGGATATGTTATCGCGGCATTGCGCAAGTTCACGCCGGTGGAGGCGATTTGGTCGAGGCGAAGGCGTTGATCCGTCGGGCTTTGGTGGCCGCCCCAAATGACGACGCCAACCATTTCGCGTACGGTCAATATCAAACCGCCGGCGGCCAACAAAACACCGCCATAAAGTCCTTTCGCCGCGCCGCCCTACTAGCGCCGGAATTGGCCGACGCCCATGGCGAGGTGGCGACCCTGGTGCTGGCCGAGGGCGACAGCCACGCGGCCTTGAGAAACACAAGCCAAGCCCTGGTTTTACGGCCGGATTGGCCGGAGCTCTTATTCAATCGCGGCAATGTTCTGCGAGTGCTAAAGCGAACCGATGACGCCATCGCCTCTTATGACCAAACCGTCGCGCTCAACCCGGATTTCGCCAGAGCCTATTGGAACAAGTCCCATATTTTGCTCAACCGCGGCGATTTCGCGGCTGGCTGGCCGCTCTACGAATGGCGTTGGCACTTGCCGGACAAGGCGGCGGCGCGCGCCTTTGGCCCGCCGCGCTGGGACGGTACGCAAGACCTCAGCGGTAAAACCCTCTTGATCAGTTGCGAACAAGGACTGGGGGACGCTATCCAGTGCGCGCGCTTTCTGCCAATCCTCGCGCGGCGCGCCCAAACCGTAATCGTCGAGGTGCGACCCCCGCTGACCCGCCTGTTCGCGACTCTTCATCCGAATATTCAGCTCGTCGCACAGGGCGGTGACTTGCCGGATTTCGACTTCCATTGCCCCATAATGTCGCTGCCGTTGGTCACCAACCTTCGCCTCAACACCATCCCCGGCGTTGATGGTTACCTTGACGCGGATCCGGATTTAGTTGCGTCTTGGCGCGCCCGACTCGGCCCGCGGGAACGGCCGCGTGTCGGGTTGGTATGGCACACCAATAGCTCCAACAAGAGCTATCAAACCCGCAGCGTGCCGCTGGATCTGCTGATGGCGCAGATGCCCGCGGGTCTGGAATTCGTTAGCCTGCACAAGGAATACGTCGCCGAAGAGCAAGCCTCTCTCGACGGCCACCCGTCGATACGCGATCTGAGCGCCGACAACCAGGATTTCGCCACCACCGCGGCGATCTGCGCGAATCTGGACCTGGTGATTAGCATTGACACCAGTGNNGCCCACTTGGCCGGCGCTATGGCCGTGCCGACCTGGATTTTGCTGCCGCAGCCGTCGGATTGGCGCTGGTTGGAAACCGGCGCGCAAAGTCCGTGGTACGCGTCGGCGCGCTTGTTCCGACAGACCACGCCCGGCGATTGGTCGACGGTTTTAGGCGAGCTTCACGCCGCGCTCAAGGTCTGGCGCGACCGGACCGGCTTGCCGCCCGCCGCCGGTTTGATTAAGAAGCCAGGCGGAGGAGGGCGCGATGGATAAATCGTCAAACACGCCAAGCAAATCCGCGACGCCGCGCCGCGAGCCGGCGCCGAACTTGGTCGATCAAGTGGTCGCCCTGCGCCAACAGGGGCTTGGCACCGACGCCATCGCCGACCAGTTGGGAATTTCCCATGTCGCGGTGATGCAGTCGCTGCGCTGGGGCTTTTAATCGTTTGTTCCGCCTGGGGAGAGTGATCCGTGGACCCACGACAGCAAGCCCGCGTCGACCTCGCCGCCGTCCTGCGGTGGGCGGCGCGCCTGGGCCTGAATGAGGGCGTCGACAACCATTTCAGCGTGCTCGTGCCGGGCACCGAGGACCGCTTCATCATCAATCCCCACCGCCGCCATTGGTGCGATATGCGGGCCTCCGACCTGGTCGAGGTGGATGGCGACGGCAATTTGGTGGTCGGCGACGAACCGCCGGAAGCGACAGCCTTTTTCATTCATTGGCGCATTCACACCCAATGCGCCCACGCCAAGGCGATCTTGCACACCCACATGCCCTACGCCACCGCGCTCAGCGCGCTTGAGGGCGGCCGGCTGGAGCCGATCGTCCAACCGGCGCTTAAATTCCACAATCAGATCGCCTATGACGACGCCTATAACGGCCTGGCCCTGGACAGCGCCGAAGGAGACCGCCTGGCCGGCGCGCTGGCCGACCGACGCATCGCCATCTTGGCCAATCACGGGGTCATCACCACCGGCCCGACGGTGGCCCATGCGTTCAACGATCTTTACTATCTAGAGCGCGCCGCCCAAGCCCAGGTGCTGGCCTATTCAACCGGCCGACCGGTCCAGCGCATCCCGCAATCGGTCTGCGAGACGACATTCCAACAAATGCAGGCCGACCGCGACGACCAGGCCACCCGTTTTCTGGCCGAGATCAAGCGCCTGTTGGACAAGGAAGAGCCCGATTACGCAGATTGACCGAACCGCTTAGCGCGGGAAAAAGACCGAACGCAGATAGTCGTCCCACAGCCAGGATTGCCGCGCCCAGCGCCACCACCCCTCGCCGCGGTCCTCGGCGCCCTCCAGGGCCTCCATGCGGTGGACGAATTGGCCGCGGCGAGCGTCGTTTTGGCCGCGCAGATCATCCCATACCCGATCCAAGGCGACCAACACAGCCAGCCGGAACTCCAGGAACTCGTGATCGTCGCTCTCGTGCAAGAATCCCTCGAACTCCGGGTCGCGGCGCATGGTCAACTCGCGCATCACCAGGCGCGTGATCGCCTGATACATGGGGTTTGCCGGATCGGCCAAGCGCTCCATCACGCCGTCGCCGCGGGCGTCCAAGTCGCCGGTATCGGCGCCATCCAGCAAAATCGGTTGATCGACCATCGCGCCCTCCTCTCGCTATACTAGGAGATGGCGCGGCGCGTCCGTGGGTCAATGCGCTGCGGTGCGGGTTTTAATCAACCGCGAAGCGTTTAATCGCCGCCATGTCCCATTCGAGCCCAAGCCCCGGTCGGTCGGGGATTTGCAAAGCGCCATCGACCACCGCGTAGGGCTCGGCCAAGATCGGCTCGGCCCAATCCTGCCATTCCAGCCAATGGGCGGTGCGCGTTACCCGCATCACATGGGCCGCGACTTCGGGATAGAGATGGGTCGACATCGGAATGTTGGCGGCCGCCGCCAAGCCGGCCGCCTGCTGCCAGCCGGTGACCCCGCCGATGCGCATGAAATCGGGCATCACCAGATCGCAGGCCTTGGCTTCCAGCGCTTTGTACATGTCGCGCGGCCCATAAAAATTCTCGCCGATTTGCAGCGGCGTTTTGAGCGCCGCCGTCAGCTTGGCGTAGCCGGCGAAGTCGTCATAGATCACCGGCTCCTCGATCCAGGCCAAACCTAAATCGTCGATGCCATGGCAGCGCGCCAGCGCCTCGGCCATATCCAGCCCCTGATTAAAATCGACCATCAGGGCAACTTCCGGGCCAACCGCGTCACGCAACGCCGCGGCGGTGGCGAGGTCATCGGCCAGCCGGTCCCGTCCCATGCGGAACTTCAGGGCCGTGAAATCGCCCTCGGCGATCAGTTCCAGCGCTTCGGCCGCGACCGCCGCCGGCGATTTCAACCATAAGCCATTGCTGTTATAGGCCGGCACGGGGCCAACCGAGCCGCCCAGCAGCACGCAGAGCGGGACATCAACGGCGCGCGCCAAGCAATCCCAAGCGACCATGTCCAAGCCCGAGGCGGCGATCATCGACAGCCCCTCATAACCGACGAAATGCAAGCTGTTCTGCGCCGCTTGAAAAAACTCCACCGGGGCTACCTGGCGGCCTTTCAGCATCTCGCCCAGATCATGCAGGGCCGGCACCAGATAGCGCATCGATTTGGGGACATAGGGCTCGAGATAGGCGCGCCCGGATACCCCTTCTTCCGTCTCCATATCCAGCAGGATCACTGGCCAGACATCAATGGTCGCGATGCGCGCCACCACCGGCCGTTTAAGCGGCAGCAGCAACGGGCGCGCGGTCAACGATTTCAGGGTCAAGCTTGGAAGAGTCTGGGATGGGGTCATGGGGGTCTGCCTAACGGAACGGTTCGATCCAGCAAACCACGGCCGGCCAATGACGACAAGCGCGCGCGATATTTCGCCCCACCCACGCGCCATGGCCAAGTGGCGCTTGACCGTCGAAGGGAAATCTTCAAGCTCGGGAAAAGGCAACCGCCAACCATCGCCAAGGAGACCGCCCATGTCCCCCACCGTTCCCGCGACCGCTCGGGTGGTGATTATTGGTGGCGGCGCGGTCGGCTGCAGCCTCGCCTATCACCTGGCCGAGCTTGGCTGGCAAGACATTGTACTGCTTGAACGCAAGCGCCTGACCTCGGGCACCACGTGGCACGCCGCCGGTCTGATCGGGCAGCTGCGGGTAAGCCAGAATATGACCAAACTGGCGCAATATTCGGCGGCGTTTTTCAGCCGTCTGCAAGATGAAATGGGCCACCCCATCGGCTTTAAACGCCATGGCAGCCTGTCGCTTGCGGGAGATCACGAACGGTTGGAGGAACTTCACCGCGGCGCCTCAATGGCGCGGGTCTTTGGGCTTGAGGTGCGCCCGGTCACCCCCGAGGAAATCGGCGCGCTATACCCACTGATCAACACTCAAGGTGTGGTCGGCGGCGTGTTTTTGCCCGGCGACGGCCAACTCAACCCGGCCGACGTCACCCATGCCATGGCCCAGGGGGCGCGGGCGCGCGGCGCCAAACTGATCGAGAATGTCAAGGTCACCGCGATCCATCGCCGGCAAGATCGGGTGATCGGCGTGTCCACCGACGCCGGCGATATCGCCACCGATTTGGTGGTCAATTGCGCCGGCATGTGGGGCCGTGAGATCGGTCGCCTGGCTGGCGTCGATGTGCCTTTGCACGCCTGTGAGCATTTCTACGTGGTGACCGAACCGATTGACGGCTTGCCCAGCGATCTGCCGGTCCTGCGCGAGCCGGATCACTGCCTGTATTACAAGGAAGACGCTGGCAAGCTGCTGATCGGCGCTTTTGAACCGGTGGCTAAACCTTGGGGCATGTCGGGCATCCCGGAGGATTTCGAATTCGACGAACTGCCCGAGGACATGGACCATTTCGCGCCGCTACTGGAAAGCGCGATGGAGCGCTTGCCGGTCCTCGCCAATACCGGCATTCGGACTTTTTTCAACGGCCCCGAGAGTTTCACCCCAGACAACCGTTACTATCTTGGGCCGGCCGCCGGTCTGACCGGCTTTTTCATGGCCTGCGGCTTCAACTCCATCGGTGTGCAATCCTCCGGCGGGGTCGGCTGGGCGCTCGCCGAATGGCTGGACAAGGGCCAGGCGCCGATGGATTTGGGCGATGTCGACCCACGACGCACGTTCCATTTTCAAAACACCGCCGCCTATCTGCACGACCGCGCAACCGAGGCGCTGGGCCTGCTTTACGCCATGCATTGGCCGTACCGGCAACCGGCGACGGCGCGCGGCGTGCGCCATTCGCCGTTGCACGACCGCCTGGCCGCCGCCGGCGCCTGTTTCGGCGAGGCCGCCGGCTGGGAACGGGCCAATTGGTTCGACCCCGACGCCACGACGCCGCCCACCTACCGCTACAGCTATGGGCGGCAAAACTGGTTTGACCTGGCGGCCGCCGAGCATCGGGCGGTGCGCGAAGGCGTCGCCCTCTTCGACCTCAGCAGTTTCGCGAAATTCCGGGTTGAAGGACCGGACGCCGAGGCGCTGTTGCAATATGTCTCGGCCAATGACGTGGCGGTCGCGCCGGGCCGGGCGGTTTATACCCAATGGCTGAACTCGGCCGGTGGGATCGAGGCCGACCTGACCATCACGCGCCTGGCCGAGGATAGCTTCATGGTGGTCACCGGCGCGGCGGCGGCGACCCGCGATTTGGATTGGTTGCGCCGCCACACGCCGGCCGAGGCGCATGTCGCGATCGTCGACGTGACCGGCGCCGAGGCGGTCCTGGCGGTGATGGGGCCAGCCGCGCGCGACCTATTACAGCCGCTGACCACAGCCGATTTGTCAGCCGCCGCTTTTCCCTTTGGCCACGCCCAGGAAATCGACATCGGCTACGTGCCGGTGCGCGCCCAACGCACCAGTTATGTCGGTGAACTGGGTTTTGAATTGTATGCGCCAAGTGAGATGGCCCATGGCATGTTCGACCGGCTGTGCGCCGCCGGGACCCCTCATGACCTGCGCTTGGCCGGCTACCACGTCTTTGATTCCTGCCGGATTGAAAAAGGTTTTCGCCATTTCGGCCATGACATCGGCCCGGATGACACGCCGCTCGAAGCGGGCCTCGGCTTCGCCGTCAAATTTGACAAACCAGCCTCCAAATTCGGCCCCTTCATCGGCCGCGAGGCCCTCGCGCGGCAAAGGGACGCCGGGCCGTTGACGAAGCGGTTGGTGCAATTTCGCCTAAACGATCCGGTGCCCCTGCTCTACCACCTTGAGCCGATCCTGCGCGACGGCGAAATCGTCGGCTATCTGACCTCGGGCGGGTACGGCCATCACCTTGGCGGCGCCGTCGGGCTTGGCTATGTGAATTGCCCGCAAGGCGTTGACCAAGACTGGCTGGCGGGCGGCCATTGGCAGATCGAAGTCGCCCTAACCGCCGTCGACGCGACCGCCAGCCTGGCGCCGCTCTACGATCCAAAAGGTCAGCGAATGCGTGCCTAGCTGAGGCCGATCAAGCCGCCGCAAAGTCGCAGCACATAAAGGCCGGCATCGGTGAACGCTTGGAGGTTGAAGGGCAACGCGATCAGGCCGATGGCCAAAATCACCAACGCCGCGAGAGAGATGAAAACGGTCTCCCGGTGGATCCGCCGACCGCCCGCGGCGGCGGCAAGAATGGCGGCGACGCTGTCCTCGGCCTCTTCGTCATCGGCACGGTGATGGCAGTAGACCTCCAGCGCCGCCGCGAAGGCGGTTGCGCCGTCGGCCCCCTCGGCCCGCGCCACCTGGTGGGCGAGCCGGGTTTGCCGGGCGATCAAGTCATCGCTGTCACTCTTCGTGCGCATCGCTTTCCAGACGGTTTATTCCCTCTAACTCAGCGGTCCACGGTAGTGGCGAATGAACGCCTCGGGCGCCGGCGCGTCATGCTCCACACCAGCATCCTCAAGATACTGGGCTTTGTAAAGAT
>NZLB01000071.1 GCA_002694075.1 Nisaea sp. | reverse complement strand
CCGCCGGCCGCGACCAAGCCGGAAATGACATAGGGCAACCCGGCGATCTCGGGGGTCGCCAGCACGACGATATCGCCGCGCATGAAGAACTCGTTGATTTGCAAAATGCCGTCACCATTGAAATCAACCAGTTTGACGAAACCCACATTGCTCCAATTGCGGACCCAGTCGAGGTTGCTGACATCGGCGATGGCTTTGCCGATAATGCTGGTCGACAGATTGGGGTCAAGGACCTGCAGCTTGGTGAACGTGGCCAACGCCGGCGCGGTGAAGTACAGCAGGAAGATAAACAGCAGCGACCATGCCACCGAACCGCGCGCCGTCGCCACCGATGGGGTGGTGAAGTAGCGCATCAAGATATGCGGGAGTGAGGCCGTGCCAAGCATCATGCACAACACCAGGGTCACGAACTTCCACGCCGCCAAGCCGCCCTCGGCGACGGTCGAATGTGGCACCGTCAAGGCCTTCAAGCCGCTCACCGATTGCGGCGGCAGCAAGCTGCCCACCTGGTGCATGACCTCCAATTCGGCGATGCGCGCGAACGCGTCGCCATAGACGAACTGCGGGATCAAGCCAAAATCCTGCTTGTTGGACATCCAAATGACCGGCACCAGGTAGGCGATGATCAGCACAATATATTGCCCCACCTGGGTCCAGGTGACGGCTCGCATCCCGCCCAGCATGGAGCATAGCAAAATCCCCACCAGACCGAACCAAACCCCATATTCGAATGGGATTTGCAGGGCGCGCGCGGCGACCGTCCCGGTGGCGTTGATTTGCGCGGTCACATAGGTGAACGACGCCACCACCAGGACCACGATCGCGCAGAACCGCGCCAAGTTGCCGCCATACCGTGTGCCAATGAAATCCGGCACCGTGTAGCAGCCGAATTTGCGTAGATAAGGCGCCATTAGGACCGCCACCAGCACATAGCCACCGGTCCAGCCGACGAAAAAGGCGAGATAGGCGTGGCCGCCCATGTAAATGCCGCCGGCCATCGCCACGAAAGAGGCGCCGGACATCCAGTCGGCGGCGGTCGCCATGCCGTTAAACACCTTCGGCACCCGGCGCCCGGCGACATAATAGGCGTCGACCTGGGTGGTCCGGGAGAGCCAGCCAATGGCGGCGTAAATCACGACCGTGAAGGCGACAAACAAAATCCCGATGGTGTCCGCCGACACGCCGAACTTTTCCAAGATGGCCATCAAAATGATGAAGATCAGGAAGCCGCCGGTATAGAAGCCGTAAATGCGCGGCAGATTGTCGATGAAATCGCCGTCTTTTTTCAAAAGCGCCATCACACCCTCCCCTACGCGTCTTCGGCCTGGCCGCAGGCGTGATCAATCCGGTCCTGCTGCCACACAAACACAAACAACTGCACCACAAAGACGATCAAGGCGCCTTGCGCGGCCATGTAAAAGCCAAGGGGAAAACCCAGGAAACTTGTGCTGTTGAGGGCCGCGGCGAACCAATGCACCACGAAAGAGAAAAAGAACCAGATCGCGATGTGGATCACCATGAGACGCCTGGTTCGCCGCCAATGTTCCCGGCGATTCGCTAATTCCTGTTCGGAAATGTCTGTCATTTTTTCGCTCCCTTTTGCGCCGATCGGCGGCACGCACATGGACCGGACGAAAATACGCCTTGCTTGGCGCGACTACCGAATCCACCAAAAGTGTCTTAAATATAAAACGCCTTTGCTAGTCTTTACTGAATAAAGTAGGAAAATTTGGATGAGATGGGATCAAATAATACTTCAGTATTAGTAATTTTAATTATCTTTCTGGTAAATTCTAGCGAACTTTATTGTTATTTTCGGATAGAGAATTGCCAATTTGCCGACCCTTGGACTTGGCCATTTTTATCAATAACCAGGCCAGCCACCTCGCCCAGACCAGCTTGTATGGGTATCTTCGCGCCCGCGCCGGCGGCGACTTCCCACGGCTTTTCAACGATCCTGATTTTGTCGCCGCGGTGAATGTCGCGAAATGGCGGATCTGGCTCGCCGCGGTTGGCGATCTGGCGATTTTCGCTGGCGGCCTCCTGACCGCGGGGGGCGTGGCGCCGGCGGTGGCCCGGGGGTGGACCCTCAAAACCTTGACGGTGATTTTGGATGAGGCCGGCCGGCCGGTCGAGGCCGGCGACGACTTCGCCGCCGCGCTTGACGCGCAGACCCGCCGCGTCGCCGCCGACAGTTTGGCCGCCGACCGACCGCTCGACGCGATTTTTCACGCCAGTCCGGCGGCGCTGGCAACGTGGGGGCCATGGGTTATTCCGGTGGTCGATAACGATCTGAGCATTCTTAGAAATTCGGTGCGTTACCGTTGGCGCGAGCCACGCGCGACTTTACGGCGCCGGCTCAATGTCGCCAGCTTCGTCGAACCGGGCTAGCCAGGGTGTCCCGCGCCTCAACGGTTTTCTTTTGCCGAAAACTGATCTAGAACCGTCCGTCCCCAGATTTGCCGCAGCGGAGCGACCGATGGCTTCTTACCAATACATCTACGTCATGAACGGGCTGTCCAAGACCTTTCCCGGTGGCCGCGAGATTTTGAAGGATGTGCGCTTATCGTTCTTTCCAGGGGCCAAAATCGGCGTACTGGGGGTCAACGGCGCCGGTAAATCGACCTTGCTGAAGATCATGGCTGGCATCGACACCGAATTTGTCGGCGAAGCTTGGGCCGCCGAAGGCGTCCGCGTCGGCTACCTCGCCCAAGAACCAGACCTTGACGCGACCAAGGACGTCCACGGCAATGTGATGGAGGGGTTGGGGGAAACCAAATCCCTGGTTGACCGTTTCAACGAGGTCAGCGCCCGCTTCGCCGAAGAAATGACCGATGACGAAATGAACGATTTGCTGGCCGAGCAGGCCGAGCTTCAGGAAAAAATCGATGCCGCCGACGCCTGGGATCTGGACCGCAAGGTTGAGATCGCGATGGATGCCCTGCGCTGCCCGCCGGGCGACGCCGACGTAACGCTGTTATCGGGCGGTGAACGGCGGCGGGTGGCGCTTTGCCAGCTCTTGTTGTCAAGCCCGGACATGCTGCTGCTCGACGAGCCGACCAACCATTTGGACGCGGAATCGGTGGCTTGGCTCCAGCGCTTCCTCCACGACTTTCCAGGCACCGTCGTGACCGTCACCCATGATCGCTACTTCCTGGATGAAGTCGCCGGCTGGATTCTCGAACTCGATCGCGGCCGCGGCATCCCCTACGAAGGCAATTACTCCGGCTGGCTGGAACAGAAACAAAAGCGCCTGGAACAGGAAGGTCGCCAGGAAGCCTCGCGCATGCGCACCTTGAAAGAGGAGTTGGAGTGGGTGCGCTCCTCGCCGCGCGCGCGGCAAGCCAAAAGCAAGGCCCGCATCACCGCATTCGAGGAGCTTTACGCCCAAAGCCAGGAAAAGGCGCCGGACAGCGCGCAGATTGTCATCCCCGCCGGCGAGCGCCTGGGCAATTTGGTGATCGAAGCGGGCCATCTCGGCAAAGGTTTCGGCGACCGCCTGTTGATCGACGATCTGTCCTTCAACCTGCCGCCGGGCGGTATCGTTGGCGTGATCGGCCCAAACGGCGCCGGCAAAACCACTTTGTTTCGCATGATCACCGGCCAGGAGGAGCCCGACGCCGGCACCTTCAAGGTTGGCGAGACGGTTAAGCTTGGTTATGTCGACCAGTCCCGCGACACGCTGGCGGCCGACAAAAACGTCTGGGAGGAAATCTCCGACGGGCTCGACGAAATCGACCTTGGCCGGCGCAAAATGCCAAGCCGCGCTTATGTCGGCATGTTTAATTTTCGCGGCGCCGACCAGCAGAAAAAAGTCGGCCAATTGTCCGGCGGCGAACGCAACCGAGTGCATTTGGCGAAAATGCTGAAATCAGGTGCCAATGTCCTACTGCTTGACGAACCGACCAACGACTTGGACGTGGAAACACTGCGCGCGCTGGAGGAAGCGCTTCTGGAATACGCCGGTTGCGCCGTGGTGATCAGCCATGATCGCTGGTTCCTGGACCGTATCGCCACCCACATCTTGGCCTTCGAAGGCGACAGCCATGTGGAATGGTTCGAGGGTAATTATCAGGCCTATGAGGAAGACAAAAAGCGCCGGCTTGGCGATGCCGCGGTTGAGCCGCATCGCATCAAATACAAGCCGATCAGCCGCGCTTAAGGCGCGTCATCCTCGCGCCACATGCCCTTGGCGCGCAATTCCTCCATCGCCGCCGGGGCTTTGGTGAATTGGATATTGTCATAGGGCACCACTTCGACACGGTTGCCCCAGGGGTCGCGAAAGTTCAGACGTTCGAAAATCTCCACTCCCATGGCGTCCAAGCGGGCGCGCACCGCCGCCCGGTCATCGACCACCAAGCCAAAATGGCGGCGCTCGTCCGCGTCCTGGGTCTTACCCAGGCTGAATTGCAAAAACTGGTCACCCAGATCAATGAAAACGGCGGTTTCGCTACGCCCGCGCAAGGTGAACTGAAAGATTTGGCCGTAGAAATCGAGCGCCGCGTCCAAATCACCGACCTCCAAAACCACATGGTTGACGCCCAAGGCACGGGCGCGGGGGGCTTCATTGGGCATGGCGACCTCCATTAAATGTCGCGAATGGGATGGCACAACGGCCAAGAGTGATCCATATCGCCTGGGGCCACAACCGACCGGAAGCAAGCCCAATGGTCGCCGTGCACGCACAAGATAACAGCCAACCTATCCGCGCCGTCCTTTTCGCGATCGCCGGCATGGTGACCTTTTCCCTTCAAGACACCATCATCAAATGGGTCAGCGGCACCTACCCCCTGCACGAGGCGGTCTTGATCCGCAGTTGTTTTGGTCTCTTGCTGACCCTCCTCTTCGCCCATCTCGAGGGCGGTTTGGCGATTTTGAAGACGCGGCGCCTGGGCCTGCATCTTTTGCGTGGCAGCTTCATCGTCATCTGCAATGGCACCTATTTCGTGGCCCTTGCGACCATGCCACTGGCCGAGGCCATGGCCCTTTTTTTCGTCGCTCCCCTGTTCATCACCACGCTGTCGGGACCGCTTCTCGGCGAACGGGTCGGTTGGCGGTGCTGGCTGGCGGTCGCCATCGGCATGCTGGGTGTGCTGACCATGGTCCGGCCGTCGGGCGCGGCGGTTCAATACGTCGCCATTCTGCCCCTAATTTCCGCCCTCGGGTATGCCGGAACCCAGTTGATGACGCGCCGCTTGGGTGTGACCGACGGGGCCTCGACCATGTCGTTTTACATCCAATTGACCTTGCTGGCGGCCAGCGCGGTCATGGGCCTGGCCGTCGGCGATGGCCGTTTTGCCGGCGGCGGCCAGGCNAATATGGAATTTTTGNTGCGCGCTTGGATTGTGCCGACGCCGGGGGATTTGGCGCTGTTCGCGGCCTCCGGCTTCACCGTCGCCATCGGTGGCTTCGCGATCTCNCAAGCCTATCGCCTGGCCGCCGCCACCACGGTGGCGCCGTTTGAATACCTGGCNNTGCCTNTTGCGGTGCTCTGGGGCTANTTGATCTGGGGCGATTTCCCCGACCTGTTCACNTTNCTNGGCATCGCGCTGATCGTCGTCGGCGGGCTGACCGTGATCCTGCNCAGCCGCGCGGTGGCTTGACGCGCGCNTTAGACTGACGATGGGGCGCCCGCCTCGGCCTGGAAATCACCCTCGATGCCGAGGAACACCGATTTGTAGAGCCCACGAAAGGTCTCGAGAATCTGATCAATGGGCACGTCGCTAAAATGGCCCCGGTCGCGGATATATTCCATGTGGCGGTTGCCGGCGCGGTCGAATTCATGGAACAGGGAGTCGGCGCGGCCGTCGAATTCCAGCGGTTTCAGCCCAAATTTATCGCAAAGCGAGCTATTGAACGCCGGCGTCGCCTTAACCCAGGCGCCATCGAGCCAGATCTCGGCGTAGGAATGCCAGGCGAAAATATCGCTACCCATGTTCTCAATCAGTTTTTCGGTGGCCAGATGATTCACCACATCGGCATAGCCCGGACGCGCCGGAATCCCAACCGCCCGGCAACAGGCGGTCAGCAGGGCCGCCTTGGACACGCACCAACCGCGGCCGCTGACCAACGCCACCTTCGCCGAATAACTTTCCCGGCGGCCCAGCGGCAGATAAGGATCGTAGAGGATTTGGTCGCGCACCGCGTGATAAAGCCGTACCGCGCGGGTGATATCGTCACCGTCGCCGGCCTGTTCCCGGGCGAAGGCGATAACGGCGGGATCCTCGCTCTCAATCAACGCGCCGG
Source organism: Nisaea sp. (assembly GCA_002694075.1). Classification (GTDB taxonomy): domain Bacteria; phylum Pseudomonadota; class Alphaproteobacteria; order Thalassobaculales; family Thalassobaculaceae; genus TMED26. The sequence goes on along the minus strand of NZLB01000071.1, from coordinate 1,376 downwards.
GGCCGAGATAAGCCGCGTGTTCCATGCGCATCTCTCCGTTTTGTTGACCCTGCGTCATGGGTCCGCCATCACGGTGTGGACGTGATTCAACGGTCCGTGGCCGTGACCATAGCCTGGGGCGCTGGCGATCGCCACCTGCACATAGGCCCGCGCGCGGCCGACAGCCGCCGCCAAATCCATGCCTTGGGCAAGACCGGCGGCGATTGCCGAGGCCGTGGTGCAGCCCGTGCCGTGGGTGTGGCGGGTGGCGATGCGCGGTCCTTCAAAAACCGTTACACCATCCGGCGCGACCAGCAGATCGGTGACCTGGGGACCATCGAGATGGCCGCCTTTCATCAATACCGCCGACGCGCCCTGGGCCAGCAGCGCCTCGCCCGCGCGGCGCAAATCGTCGCCGCCGGCAATGGTCAGGCCCGTCAACGCCTCGGCCTCCGGCACGTTCGGCGTTAGCAGACTGGCCCGCGGCACCATGATCTCCCGCATCGCCGCCACCGCCGCCGCCGCCAACAGAGGATGTCCCCCCTTAGCGACCATCACCGGGTCGACCACCACCGCCGCCTTAGCGGCTTTGGCGTCGAGCCGGTCGGCAACGGTTTCGATCACCTCGGTGGTGGCCAGCATGCCGGTTTTCACGCAATCGACCCCAAGGTCATCGACCACCACATCGATCTGCTGCGCGATAAAGTCCAGCGGCGTCGGCTGCACGCCGTGGACACCCAGCGTGTTCTGAGCGGTCAAGGCGGTGATCGCGGTCATGGCGTAACCGCCAAGGGCGGTGACCGCCTTGATATCGGCCTGGATGCCAGCGCCGCCGCCGGAGTCCGAGCCGGCGACGATCAATACCCGTCCATGGGTGGGGGTTGCGGTCACGGCGGCATCCCTCATCGGTCGAGGACGGCGATAGCGTCGGCGATAATGTCGATGGCTTGGGTCACCGCCGCCGCGTCCTCGCCCTCGGCCATGATCCGGACCAAGGGCTCGGTCCCGGAATATCGCAGATTAACCCGCCCGCCGCCGGCCAAAATCGCCTCGCCGGCGGTTCGGGCCGCCAGTACCGACGGCTCAGCCAGGGGGTCGTCACTGCGATAGAGGACATTGCGCAAAACTTGCGGAAAGGGTTCGAAAACCCGCGCCACTTGGCTCATCGGTTGGGCCGAGCGGATGGCCACCGCCAGCACCTGGAGAGCGGCGATCAAGCCATCGCCGGTGGTGGCGTAATCGCTCATAATGATATGGCCGGATTGCTCGCCGCCAAGGTTGAAGCCGCCGTCACGCATATGGGCCAGGACATAGCGGTCGCCAACCGCCGTGCGGGCCATCGACAGGCCTTGGCCACTTAGGAAACGCTCCAAACCCATGTTCGACATGACGGTGGT
>NZLB01000070.1 GCA_002694075.1 Nisaea sp. | reverse complement strand
GCTGTAACGCCCTCCCGGCCTTCGCCGAGACCGCCTGGAGCGGCTAAGCCTCAAGCGCCACTGAGAACGCCGTCTCGGCGCGCGCGATCCAGGCGCGCATGACCGGGCGGGGACCGAGATCAAAGCCGACTTCCGGCGCCAGCCGGGTGTAAGCCAGAAGCCCGAGATCGGCTAAACTCGGTTCGGTCCCGACAAACCAGGGTTGCGCGGAAAGATGGCGTTCCACCTGATCGAGCGCGGCGTCGCCGCCGGTCACCAAGCCTGGATCGCGGTCGCCTGCGGCGCCGCCCCCCGACAGCGCCCTTAAGCCGTCGCCCGTTCCGCCGGCGCCACCGGGTGCTCCAAGCGGTCGACCATTTCCTTCGGCACCACCTGCCAGAACTGGCCGCGTTCGTGGGCCCAGTCGATCAGCAGGCCTTCGGCGAACTTCGACTGCGTCTCGGCGACATGTTCGGCGATCAAGGTTTTTAACCGGTCCTCCCAATAGGGTGTCAGCACGCGCTGATACAGAACCGTGTCGGTGTTGCAGCGGAAACGGAAACTGTCATCCGGGTCGTAGACGAAGGCCATGCCGCCCGTCATGCCGGCGCCGAAGTTGTCGCCAACCGCCCCCAGCAAGACGGCGGTGCCGCCGGTCATGTACTCGCAACCGTTGGAGCCGCAGCCCTCGACCACCGCCGCGGCGCCGGAGTTGCGCACCGCGAAGCGTTCGCCGGCCTGGCCGGCGGCGAACAGTTTTCCGCTCGTGGCGCCATAAAGGACGGTGTTACCGATGATGGTGTTTTCATTGGTCGCGAAATCGACCGCGGTCGGCGGCCGCACGACAATGGTGCCGCCCGACAGCCCCTTGCCGACATAATCGTTGGCGTCGCCATAGACCATCAGTTTTAGCCCGCGCACGGCGAAAGCGCCGAGCGACTGACCGGCGGCGCCGCGCAAGCGCACCGTCAAATGGCCCGGTTGCAGCCCGTCCATGCCGTAGCGCCGCACGATATGCGCGGACAGCCGCGCGCCAATGGTTCGCTGGGTGTTGCGGATATTGTAGGTCAGCTGCATTTTCTCGCCGTCCTCCAGGAAGGATTCGGCGTCGAGCAGCATTTGCGCGTCCAAGGTATCGGGCACCTCGTTGCGCGTGGTGACCGTGTTGTGAATCGGCAAGCCGCCGGAATCCGGTTGCACCAGCAAGGGATTGAGGTCGAGATCGTCGAGCGAGGGATCGCCGCGGCTGACCTGGGTCAGCAAATCGGTGCGGCCAATCACTTCCTCAAGGGAAGCGACGCCCAGTTCGGCCAAAATCTCGCGCACTTCCTCGGCGACGAAGGAGAACAGGTTCATCACCTTTTCCGGCGTGCCGTCGAATTTGGCGCGCAATGTTTCGTCCTGGGTGCAGACCCCGACCGGACAGGTGTTGGAATGGCACTGGCGCACCATGATGCAGCCCATGGCCACCAGAGCGGCGGTGCCCAGGCCATATTCCTCGGCCCCCAGCATCGCCGCGATAACCACGTCGCGGCCAGTTTTGATGCCGCCATCGGTGCGCAGCACGACGCGATGGCGCAAGCGGTTGAGGGTGAGGACTTGATGGACTTCAGACAGGCCCATTTCCCACGGAATGCCGACATATTTGATGCTTGACTGCGGGCTAGCGCCGGTGCCGCCGCCATGGCCGGAGATCAAGATGGTGTCGGCCATCGCCTTGGCGACGCCGGCGGCGATGGTGCCGATGCCGGAGGAGGCGACCAGCTTGACGCAGACGCGCGCCTGCGGGTTGATCTGCTTCAAATCGTAGATCAACTGGGCCAAATCCTCGATCGAGTAGATGTCGTGGTGTGGCGGCGGCGAGATCAAGGTGACGCCGGGCGTCGAATGACGCAGGCGCGCGATCATTTCGTTGACCTTGATGCCCGGTAATTGGCCGCCCTCGCCCGGCTTGGCGCCTTGCGCGATCTTGATCTCGATCTCACGGCAATTGTTCAGGTATTCGGCGGTCACGCCGAAACGACCGGAGGCGACCTGTTTAATCGCCGAACTGGCGTTGTCGCCATTGGGACGTGGCTTGAAGCGCGCCGGGTCCTCGCCGCCCTCGCCGCTGTCGGATTTGGCGCCGATCCGGTTCATCGCGATCGATAGGGTCTCATGCGCCTCCGGGCTCAACGCGCCGAGGGAAATGCCTGGCGCGACCAAGCGCTTGCGGATCGCGGTGATGCTCTCCACCTCTTCAATCGGCTTGGCGTGATGGCGCGATTTAAAGGACAGCAAATCACGCAGATTGATCGGCCCGTGGCCGCCGACCGTGTCGCTATATTGCTTATACAGGTGGTAACTGTCGTTCGCGCAGGCCATCTGCAAAGTGTGAATCATACCCCCTTCGAAGGCGTGCCGCTCGCCGCCTTGGCGCAGACGATATTGTCCGCCTACCGGCAGCGCCACCACGGCGCCATCGAAGGCCCGTTGATGCATGTTCATGACCCGTTGCTGAAGGCCCTGAAGGCCGAGCCCGGAAATCCGCGAGGTCATGCCCGGGAAATGACGGGCGACCAACGCGCGCGACAAGCCAACGGCCTCGAAGTTATAGCCGCCGCGATAGGGCGAAAGGACCGAGATGCCCATTTTCGACATGATTTTCAGAAGGCCATCCTCGATCGCCTTCTTGAAATGAGCGACGGCGGTGGTCAGCGAAACGCCGTCGAGCAGACCGCGGGCATGGCGGTCGGCAATCGCCTCCTGAGCGATATAGGCGTTGACGGTGGTGCCGCCGACACCGATCAGGACCGCGAAGTAATGCACGTCCAGGCATTCGCCGGTGCGCACATTGAGCGAGGTAAAGGTGCGCAATTGCTGGCGCACTAAATGGGCATGGACGGCGCCGGTGGCCAAAATCATCGGCACCGCGGCACGCCCCTCCGAGACCGCTTCATCGGTCAGGATGACATGGGTGTGGCCGCCGCGCACGGCGTCCTCGGCGTCGCGGCAGATCCGCTCCAAAGCGTCCGACAAATCCTGTTCGGCTTGCCCGCCGGTGACCGGGAAGGTGCAGTCGACGACCGCCGCCGTGGACCCCATGTAGTCGCGCATGGCCTGGAATTCGGCGTTGGTCAGGACCGGCGANTCNAGCAACAAATGCTCACATTGTTCCTGGCTTTCGTCCAAAATATTGCCGAGGTTGCCGAGGCGGGTGCGCAGGGTCATGNCCCGCCGCTCGCGTAAGGAATCGATGGGTGGATTGGTGACCTGGCTGAAATTCTGGCGGAAGAAATGATGTAAGCCGCGATACTTGTCGGAGAGCACCGCCAAGGGCGTGTCGTCACCCATCGAGCCGACCGCCTCCTTGGCGCCGGCGGCCATCGGGTGGAGGATCAATTCCATATCCTCCAGCGTCCAGCCGGCGAGAATTTGGCGTTGGCGCAGTTCGGCGCGGGTCAAGCGCGCGGTTTCCTCATGCTCGGCGCGGATCAGGTCGTCGATCTTGGTCGAGGTCTTGATCCACGCGCCGAAATTTTGCCGGCTCGCCAAATATCCTTTGATCTCGTGATCGTGGAAGAGCGTGCCATCCTTCAGGTCGACGACGATCATCTGGCCCGGGTCCAACCGGCCCTTCTCGACCACATCGGCGTCGTTGACGCGCACCATGCCGGTTTCCGAGCCGGCGATCAGCAGGTTGTCGCGGGTAACGGTGTAGCGCATCGGCCGCAAGCCGTTACGGTCCATGCCGCCGAGGATCCAACGGCCCCCATAGGCGGCCAGCGCCGCCGGTCCGTCCCAGGGCTCCATCACGGCGTTGCAATAGGCGTAGAGGTCGCGCAGATCCTGGGGCATGTCGCCGCCCTCGTCCCACGCTTCCGGCAGCAGCATGCTTTTGACCATCGGCAATTGCCGGCTAGTCCGCACCAATAACTCGAACACCGCGTCAAGGGCGGCGCTGTCCGAACTATGGGCCTGGATCACCGGTTTGATTTCCTCGATCCGCTCGCCAAAACCGGCGTGGGCCATGCGCGGCTCGTGACAATCCATCCAGTTGATATTGCCTTTAACCGTGTTGATCTCGCCATTGTGAGCGAGCACTCGGAAAGGTTGGGCCAAGTTCCAGGTCGGAAAGGTGTTAGTCGAATAGCGCTGGTGATAGATCGCGAAATTGGAGATGAAACGTTCATCCAACAGATCGGGATAAAACGCGGTCACTTGTTCGGCCAAGAACATGCCCTTGTAGATGATCGACCGGCAGGACAGCGAGCAGATGTAAAAATCGGTGATTTGCGCGGCCAACACCGCTTTTTCGATGCGCCGGCGGATGACGTAGAGATCGCGCTCAAAATCGCTTTCGGCGTGGCTTCCCGGGGCCGAGATCATGATCTGCTCGATCTCCGGCCGCGTGATATTGGCTTTCTCGCCAATCACCGAAATGTCCACCGGCACCTGGCGCCAGCCATAGATGGTGAAGCCGTAGTTGAGAATTTCTTGTTCGACGATGGTCCGGCAGCGCTCCTGGGCCATCAGATCGGTGCGCGGCAAGAACACCATGCCAACCGCCATATAGGCGTTCTCGGCGACGGCGTGCCCGGTACGCTCGACATGCTCGCGGAAAAAGTCCTGGGGAATTTGCAGGTGGATACCGGCGCCGTCACCGGTCTTGCCATCGGCGTCGACCGCGCCGCGATGCCAAATCGCTTGCAGCGCCTGAACCCCGGCAAGCACCACCTCGCGCCGCGGTTTACCGTCAATGGCGGCGACGAAACCGACCCCGCAGGCGTCGTGCTCATCGGCCGGATCATAGGCATGACCGGCGGTCAGACGCGCGGCGTTGGCGCGAAAGGCGGCGATTTCCTGGGCGGCGTCGAATGACGAGGTCATGGCGCTGTCTTCCTTAAGAGGCGAGGGCGCGCGGTGCCTCGGCGCCCTGTTGGATGTAGCGGTGAATGCTGTCGGCGGCGTCACGGCCGTCGCGAATGGCCCACACCACCAGCGAGGCGCCGCGCACAATGTCGCCGGCGGCGAACACCCCGTCGAGGTTGGACATAGCGGTGCGCGGATCGACCAGAACAGTGCCCCAGCGCGACACCTCCAAATCCGGTTCACCTAACAAGACCGGCAGATTTTCCGGATCGAAGCCAAGGGCCATGATGACCATATCGGCCGGCAGGTCACGCTCTGACCCATCAATCTTGCGCGGTGTTTGGCGGCCGGTGCTGTCGGCCACGCCAAGGTGCATTTCACTGCAGCGAACCGCCGACACACGGTTGTTGTCGCCGCCCAGGAAGGCCTCGGGCTGGGTCAGCCACACGAACTCAACCCCTTCCTCCTCGGCATTGGCGACCTCGCGCAGCGAACCTGGCATATTGGCGCGGTCGCGGCGATACAGACATTGCACCGAGGTCGCCCCCTGGCGCACGGCGGTGCGCACGCAATCCATGGCGGTGTCGCCGCCCCCGATCACCACCACCCGCTTGCCGGCGGCGTTGAGCTGGCCGTCGTCGAAAGCCGGCACCGCGTCGCCGAGACCTTGCCGGTTGCTGGTGGTCAAAAAGTCGAGGGCCGGATAAATCCCGTCAAGCCCGACGCCCGGGCATTGCAGGTCGCGGGCCTTATAAACACCGGTGGCGATCAACACGGCGTCATGGCGCGCACGCAACTCGGCCAGGCTGGCGTCCCGGCCCACCTCGAAATTCAGCTCAAAACTGATGCCGGCCTCCACCAAGCGGTCGGCGCGCCGGCTGACCACCTCTTTCTCCAATTTAAAACCGGGAATGCCGTAGATCAGCAAACCGCCGACCCGATCATAACGGTCATAGACGGTCACATCGTAGCCGCGCCGGCGCAATTGCTCGGCCGCCGCCAAGCCGCCCGGGCCGGCGCCGATAATGCCAACCGACTGGCCGCGCGCCGGGCCGACCGGGATCGGCTCGACCCAGCCATTTTCAAACGCCGTTTCCGTGACAAAGCGTTCGACCGCCCCGATAGTGACGGAATTGAAGCCCTTCTCAATCACGCAATTGCCTTCGCACAACCGGTCTTGCGGGCAAATCCGGCCGCAAATCTCGGGGAAGGTATTGGTCGCGCTCGAGACCTCATAGGCTTCCTGCAGACGCCCCTCGGCGGCCAGCATCAACCAGTCGGGGATGTTGTTATGAAGCGGGCAATGCATCTGGCAGAACGGTACGCCGCATTGCGAACAACGGCTGGCCTGTTCACGGGCGCCGTCGACCGAGAATTCGTCATAAATTTCACGAAAATCCTCAACCCGGCGGTCCACCGCTCGCTTGGCCGGCGTCTGTTGGTCGGTGCTAACGAATTGCAGCATTTTATCCGTGGTCACGTCCCGATCTCCCACATTCCCAACGGGCACACCGCCCGGGAGCCGGTATATAGGGCAGTTGACACGGGGAATCTAGCGAAAAGACTCAATTAGGTCTCGCTTCCTGACCTAATTAGACTTCCCCGGCCCTCAACCAACGCCATGCGCTGCGGCAAATCGCCGTCCCGTATGCTTTTAGTTCCATTTTAGGACTAAATTGATTTAGGCGATCCTGGCGCAAAAATGCTACATCGGAATTCTGGGCGCGCAGCGCCCGTCGATAGCGGGGGCGGCGGCATGATTTTCATGCATCTCGTGGTTTTGGCGGTAGTCCAAGGAGTGACCGAGTTCCTGCCGATCAGCTCATCCGGACATTTGATCCTGGTGCCGGCGCTCACCGATTGGCCGGACCAAGGACGCATGATCGACGTGGCGGTCCATGTCGGATCGCTGTCGGCGGTGATGGTCTACTGCTGGCGGCCGCTGGGGCGTATGGCACTGGGGCTGGTGACTGCGCTGCGCGGGCGCGGCAGCGCCGGCCTGCGTCTGCTTCTGCAAACCGTGTTAGCGACCCTACCGGTGGTGGCGGCCGGTTTCGTCGTGGCGCGCTTCGGCGGCGACCTCTTGCGCGGGGTCGAGGTGGTCGCCTGGGCCACACTTGGTTTCGGCATCCTTCTTTGGCTGGTTGACCGGTCGGCGATGACCGTTCGCCAAATCGACCATATCGGCTATCGCGGCGCCTTGTTCATTGGCTTGGCGCAAGTCCTCGCTTTGATTCCCGGGACCAGCCGGGCCGGCATCACCATGACCGCCGGCCGCATTTTAGGCATGGAACGGGCGGCCGCCGCCGAGTTTTCCCTGCTGATGGCGATTCCGGCGATTCTTGGCGCCGGGGCATTGGAAGGCTATGACCTGGCGCGCGCCGGGAATTGGGCGTTGACCGCCGACGCGTTGATCGCCGCCGGTCTCGCCTTCGTCAGCGCATTGGTCGCGGTGGTGGTGATGATGGCTTGGCTGAGACGGGCCAGTTTCATGCCCTTCGCGGTCTACCGCCTGTTGTTGGGCGGGGGTTTGCTGGTCTGGATTTACTGGCCGTAAACGCGCGGTTAATCCTCGGACGCGGGGTCGGCGGCGACGCGGCCGTAGCCGTCCTCGAAGCGCACAATGTCGTCCTCGCCCAGGTAACTGCCCGACTGCACCTCAATGAGATAAAGCGGTTCGGAGCCTGGGTTCTCCAAGCGATGTTTTTCGCCAGCGGGGATATACGTAGACTGGTTCTCGCGCAAGATGGACACTTGATCGCCGCAGGTCACCCGCGCGGCGCCGCTGACCACGATCCAATGCTCGGCCCGGTGATGGTGCATCTGTAAGGATAACTGCCCGCCTGGTTGCACCACGATCCGCTTGACCTGAAAACGCGCGCCTCGGTCAATACCACGATAAGTGCCCCAGGGCCGATGCACCGTGGTATGCGCGCTTTGCTCGCTGCGCCCGGCTTTTTTCAGCGCGTCAACCAAAGTTTTGACATCCTGGGTGCGGGCGCGGTCAACGACCAACACCGCGTCATCGGTCGCCACCACCACCACATTGTCGAGGCCGGCGACAGCTACCAAGCCATGTTCGGCGCGCACATAAGAGTTTGCTGTGTCATGCAGAATCACATCGCCCTGCACAGCGTTGCCGTGCGCGTCTTTCTCCGCGATATCCCATAGCGCGGCCCACGCACCGACGTCGTTCCAGCCCATTTCGACCGGCACTACGGCGGCCGATTGGGTGTGTTCCATCACCGCGTAATCGATGGAATCGGACGGCGATTGGTCGAACTCCGCAGCGGCCAGGCGGCAAAATGTCAAATCGCGCGCGCTGCCG
>NZLB01000069.1 GCA_002694075.1 Nisaea sp. | reverse complement strand
CGACCCGCTGGGGTTGGCGACGCTGTTGGATTGGGCCGGGCCGGACAGCCGCGCCGAATTGGAGCGGGTCGCGCTTAATTATCCCGAGGTTAATGGCATGCGCCGTTTGCGCGAGTTGATCGCCGCCCGCTATCCCGGCGCCGGGCCGGAGAATGTGCTGGTCACGGTCGGCGCGGCGGAGGCCAATTACATCCTCGCCCAAACCTTGATCGGCGCCGGCGACGTGATCGCCTCGGTGCGGCCGACCTATTTGCAGATTTGGGGTTTGGCCCTCAACAACGGGGCCGAGGTGCGGGCCATCGACTTGGACGAGGCCCGCGGCTGGGCCGTCGACCGGGACAGTCTGGCGCGGGCGGTCACCGCGCCGGTCAAAATGGTGGCGGTGGTCAATCCCAACAATCCGACCGGCGCGATCCTTTCGGATGACGACCGGGCGGCGCTTGTCGCGGTCGCCGAAAGCGCCGGCGCCTGGCTGCTCGCTGACGAGGTTTACGCCGGCGCCGAACGCGCCGACGGTGCCGCCGAAACGCCGACGTTTTGGGGCAGCACCGAAAAGGTGATCGCGGTCGGCTCGCTGTCCAAAGCTTATGGCCTGCCAGGGCTGCGCACGGGCTGGGTGGTCGGGCCGGTGGCGTTGATCGATGAACTTTGGCGACGCCATGAATATGTCGCGGTGAGCGGCACCATGCTGGGCCAACGCCTGGCCGAATGGGCGCTGTCGCCGGAGGTGCGCCCGAAAATCATCGCCCGTACCCGCGGCCTGATCCGCGACGGTTTCGCGGTGGTCGCCGATTTCGTCGCGCGCCATGACAATCACCTGTCGGTGGTGCCGCCGGCGGCCTCGGCGATGTGTTTCATTCGCACCCGGGGGGCGCTTTCCTCGGCCGATTTGTCGGACCGGCTGCGCCGTGAACAAAGCGTGCTGATCCCGCCGGGCGAGGTATTCGCCAGTCCGGGACATTTGCGTTTTAGCTCGGCTTTGCCGCCCGACTACCTGAAGGCCGGCTTGGACCGTTTTGGCGAGGTATTGGACGGTCTCGGCGACTAGCCGCGGCCGAAGACCATTGGCGACAAGGTTTCGGCGTCGCGGCCGGCATGGTCCAGGCTGCTGACCCGCTCGATGGAGCGGGCCTGGGCCGCTTCCAGTTGATCGAGTTCATGGTCCAGGTCGATGGTCGTACAGCGCCCCTCGGCGACGACTTGGCGGCCATCGACGAACACCTCGCGCACGGCCCGGTCGCCGGCGACATAGATCAAGCTGCGCAAAGGTTCGCGCAAGGGCCGCATGGCCGGGTCGCGAGTGTCGACCAACACCAAATCGGCCTTGGCGCCGACCGCCAGTTTGCCGATATCGTCGCGGCCAAGCGCCCGGGCGCCGCCGACAGTGGCGGCGTTGAAGACATCGGAGGTGTCCAGGTCGTCGACGGTTTCGCTGACCGCCCGCGCCACGGTCAAGGCGTTGCGCATTTCATCCAGCATGTTGTGGGGATAGGTGTCGGTGCCAATGCCGAGGTTGACGCCGGCGCGCAGATAGCCGCCAAAGCTGCGCAGGGCGATGCCGCGGCGCATGAACACGGTCGGGCAATGGGCGACACTGGCGCCGGCGGCGACGATCCGGTCCAAGTCATCGCGGCTGGTCCAATGCAGCCAGGGATGGTGATCCAGGAAAATACCGTGGCCGATGATCGTGCGTTCATTAAGCAGGCCAATCTTTTCCATCCATTGGATCGGGGTTAGGCCGTGGCGACGGATCATCTCCCAAAACTCGGCGACCGATTGGGCGGCGTGGATTTGCAGGGGCAGGCGTCGTTCCTCGGCGAAGGCATGGGCGTCGCGCAACAGGTCCTCGGAGCAGGTGTCGATTTGCGACGGCGCGACCATGCCGGACAGGCGTCCCGAGGGATGTTGAAAGGCCAGGTNGANGGTTTGACGGGCCTTTTCGAAGCCGGCCGGCCCGCGGTTCCGATCGCTCCAATCATANTCNAGGGAATGGCCGTCGCGGGTGNACCAGGGGGCGTCGCGAAAGGCCGGCGCGACNCAGGCGCGNATGCCGCTGTCGGCCAATAGNTCGAGCCANCCGTCGAAGGGGGCGGAGAAATCGACCACCGTGGTACANCCGCTTCGCAGCAGTTCGGCGAGCGCCACCTTGACGCAGGGCGCNGTGCCGGCGGCGTCGTTGTTGAANACGGTCAAAAATTCATAGAGCGAGGAATGGTGAAAATTGGGGCTGCGAATTTCATCGGTGATGCCCTTGCGCAGAGGCTCGCTGGTCGGGTGGCTGTGGATATTGACCAGCCCAGGCATGACCAAGCGGTCGCGGCCGTCGATCTCAACCTCGGCCGGGCCGGTGTAGCGCCCGCCGACATGGTCGATCAGGCCGTCGGTAAAGGCCACATCGCCGTCATTGAGATAAACATGGCGCTGGTTGGCGGCATCCCAGCCGACCAGCCAGGGGGCGTTGCGGATCACGGTGGTGGTCATCGACAGTCCTCCGCGCGGGCCTAGGCGGGGATGCGGTTTTCCTCGACGCCATGGCACGCGATCATGGTCTCGCCATAGGCCCGGTGGGCCGGCGCTTCGCTGCGACAGCGGTCGGTCACGAATGGACAGCGTGGGTGAAACGAACAACCGGTCGGCGGATTGATCGGGTTCGGCACCTCGCCGGCGACCGGCATGCGCTCACGTCCAGTCATCTCCAAGTCGGGAATGGTGTCAAGCAGCATGCGCGTGTAGGGGTGGCGCGGATGAGCGAAAATCTCGCGCGCCGGGCCCACTTCGACCAAACGCCCCAGGTACATCACGCCGAGCCGGTCGGAGATGAAATAAACCACCGCCAGATTGTGACTGATGAACAAATAGGTCAGCCCCAGGCTGCGCTGCAAATCGCGCATGAGGTTGAGGATTTGCGCCTGCACCGAGACATCGAGCGCCGAGGTCGGCTCATCGCAGACCAGGAAGTCAGGCTCGCTGGCGAGGGCGCGGGCGATGGAGATGCGCTGGCGCTGGCCGCCGGAAAACTCATGGGGATATTTATCGCCATCCTCGGGCGTCAGCTTGACTTGTCCCAGCAACTCATTGACGCGGGCGGTGATCGCCGCCTCACCCTCGGCCAAGTTAAAGGCGCGGATCGGCTCGGCGATGATCTTCTTGACTGGCCAGCGGGGGTTGAGGCTGGCGTAGGGGTCTTGGAAAATCATTTGAATGCGGCGCCGGATCGGGGCCATTTCCCGCCGGCTGAGCCCGCCGATATCCCGATCCTCAAAAACAATCCGGCCGGTGCTGGGCGCGTAAAGCCCGACTACCAAACGGGCGACGGTCGACTTGCCGCAGCCGCTTTCGCCGACCAGGCTGAAGGTCTCGCCGGGGCGGATCGCGAAATCGATGCCGTCGACCGCTTTCAGGAATTGCCGCGGTTGGCGGTCGATCACGCGGTTGAGCCAGGGCGGCGAGACATCGAAACTGCGGCTGAGGTTTTCAACCCGCAGCAGCGCGTCATCCGGACCGGTGGTGATTTCCCGGGTGTCAGGCATCAGCCACCTCCTCGGCGTAGTGCCAACAGGCGACCTGACCGCCGTCGACGACGATCGGTTCCGGCCGTTCTCGGTAACAGCGTTCGACCACCCGCGGGCAGCGCGGATTGAACGGACAGCCGGCCGGAATGGCGTTAAGGCGCGGCATCGCGCCGTCGATTTGAGTCAGCCGTGCCAATTGCTGACCGACCACCGGAATCGACCCCATCAACCCATCGGTATAGGGGTGTTTGGCGTGTTTGATGACCTCGCGCACCGGGCCGATCTCGGCGATCCGGCCGGCGTACATGACGGCCACCCGGTCGGCGGTCTCGGCGATCACGCCCATGTCATGGGTGACCAGCATAACCGCCGTGCCATGGTCGCGGCACAGCCGTTTCAACAGGGCGATAATTTGCGCCTGGATCGACACATCAAGGGCGGTGGTCGGCTCGTCGGCGATGATCAGTTTGGGATTGGCCGACAGCGCCAGAGCGATCACCACCCGTTGGCGCATGCCGCCGGAGAACTGGTGCGGATAATGGTCGATGCGTCGCTCGGCGGCCGGAATGCCGACCTCGTGCAGCAGTTCAAGCGCCCGTGCCCGCGCCGCCGTCGCCGACAGATCGGTGTGGGTTTGGATCGTTTCGATCAGCTGTTGGCCGATCGAATAAAGCGGGTTGAGGCTGGTCAGCGGGTCTTGGAAGATGGCCCCGATTTGAGCGCCGCGGATGCGCCGCATCTGCTCATAAGGCAGGTTGTCGATGCGCTGACCGGCCAGGCGGATCTCGCCGCCGGCGATGCGCCCCGGCGGCTCCAGCAAGCCGATGATGGCGTTGCCGGTCATCGATTTGCCGGCGCCGGACTCGCCGACCACGCCCAGCACCTCGCCGGCCTCGATATGCAAGGACACGTCATCCACCGCCGTCAGCACGCCGCGGCGGGTGGGGAATTCGACGCGCAGATTGTCGACTTCAAGCAAGGCCATCAGATCACCGCAACTTGGGGTTCAGCGCGTCGCGCAGCCAGTCGCCCAACAAATTGACCGCCAATACCAGGACGGCCAGGGCGACGCCGGGGAAAATCGTGATCCACCACTCCCCGGAAAACAAAAAATCGTTGCCGATGCGGATCAAGGTGCCGAGCGACGGTTCGGTTGGCGGCACACCGACGCCTAGGAAAGACAAGGTCGCCTCGCTGATAATCGCCACCGCCAGGTGGATGGTGGCGATGACCAATACCGGGCCGGTCACATTGGGCAGGATATGGCGTAGCATGATCAGCCAGGGATGGATGCCGATGACGCGCGCCGCTTGGACATATTCCTTGTTGCGTTCAACCATGGTCGAGCCGCGCACGGTCCGCGCGTATTGGACCCAGCCGGACACGCCGATGGACAAAACCAAAACGACATAAGCGAGATAGACTTGTTGCTCGATATGCAAGGCGCCGCGCAGCACGCCATTGATTAACAGAGCGATCAAAATGGTTGGAAAGCTCAGTTGAATTTCGGCCACCCGCATCAAAAAAGCGTCGATGCGACCGCCGACGAACCCAGCCCACAAGCCGAGACCGACGCCCAGCACCAGGGCCAGAACGACACTGGCGAAACCGATGAACAGCGAAACCCGCGCGCCATGGATGATCGCCGATAACATATCACGGCCTTGATCGTCGGTGCCCAGCAGGAAGCGCGGGTCGCCGTCCAATTCCCACATTGGTGGGATGAAGCTGTCCATGACGTCCAAATTGACCAGGTCGAAGGGGTCGTGGGGGGCGATCAGCGGCGCGAACAAGGCGGCGACGAAATAGACCGCGGTCACTCCGGCGGCGACCATGGTCACCTTGGAGCGGCGGAAACTGAACCACACGTCGCTGTCGAAAAAGCGGGCGAGCAGGCCGCGCGGGGCCGATGTTCCGGAACTAGCCATGACCGTGTGCCCGGCTGGGGTCGATGCGCAGACGCGGGTCGACCACGTAGTAAAGGATATCGACGACCAGATTGATGACGACGAAGAAGAAGGCGATCAGGATGAGATAGGCGGCCATGATCGGGATGTCGACGTTCTGGATCGCCTGCAGGAACATCAAACCCATGCCCGGCCATTGGAACACCGTTTCGGTGATGATCGCGAAGGCGATGATCGAGCCCAGTTGCAAGCCGGTGATGGTGATCACCGGCACCAGGGTGTTCTTCAGGGCGTGACCGAAATGCACCGCCTGGTTGCTTAGGCCGCGGGCGCGCGCGAACTTGATGTAGTCGGTGCGCAAAACCTCGAGCATCTCCGAGCGCACCAGGCGCATAATCAAGGTCAATTGGAACAAACCAAGCGTGATCGCCGGCAGGATCAGCGCCTTCAGGCCGCTGATCGTCAGCAAACCGGTCGACCAGGTGCCCAATTGAACGACTTCGCCGCGGCCGAACGACGGCAGCATGCCCAGTTGCACGGCGAANACGAAAATCAGCAAAATCCCGATCAGGAAGGTCGGCAGGGAAATGCCGACCAGCGAGACGGTCATGAATAATTTNGACAACCAACTGTCGCGGTGAAGACCGGTGTAAACCCCCATCGGCACCCCAACCAACAACGAGANCAGNGCCGAAATTAGCGACAGTTCGAGNGTCGCCGGCATGCGCGTCATGATCATGTCGATGACCGGCCGCTTATGCTGGTAGGAAATGCCGAAATCGAATTGCACCGCATTCAATGCAAAACGGCCGAACTGCACGATCCATGGATCGTTGAGGCCAAGGCGTTGGCGTAATTCCTCGCGCTCCTTCAATCCGGTCTCGACACCGACCAATTGGTTGATCGGATCGCCAACGAATTGAAACAGGGTGAAGGCCACCAACGCCACCACGAACATGACGACGAAGGATTGCACCAAGCGGCGGATGATGAATGCGACCATTTTGGTCCCGTAGCAAAATAAAATAAACGTGGCCCGACCGGCGCGAGGCGTGATCGGGCCACGAAAGTCAGCGTCAGACGCTTAGTTCATGTTGACGTAGTACAACATGAACTGGTTGTCGGCGCGTTGCTTCAAGTCGACGGTTTTCTTTTTGCCCCAGGCCAGGCCTTGCTGGTGCAGGGGAATATGGGCGACCTCGTCGGTGGTCATTTGGTAAGCGTCGCGGATCATGGCGTCGCGTTTGGTGGTGTCGGTCTCGACCAGGATCTTGTCGATCAAGGCGTCAACCTTGGGGTTGCCGTAACCGCCGACGTTGAACTTGCCGCGGCCGGTGTCTTTGTTCGGCGTGCCATGCAGGTTGAACAGCACGTTCCAGCTGTCGAAGCTACCCGGGGTCCAGCCCAGGAGATACATGCTCATATCGCGCTTCGGACGCAGAATTTTGGCGAAGAATTGCGCCTTCGGCTGGGCCAGAAGGTCGACTTTGATGCCGACTTTGGCGAGCATTTGGACGACCGTTTTGCAAATCAACTCGTCGTTGACATAGCGGTTGTTCGGGCAATCCATTTGCACTTGGAAGCCATCCGGATAGCCGGCGCCGGCCAGCAATTCCTTGGCCTTCGCCGGGTCGTAGGCGAGCCGCTTGAACTCACCGGCGTGGGCGGCGAACAATTTCGGCGAAATCATGATCGCCGACGGGGTCGACAGACCGCGCATGACTTTTCGCTTGATCGCATCGATGTTGATCGCGTGGTAGAACGCCTGGCGCACGCGCAGGTCTTTGAACGGGTTTTTGCCTTTGACGCTGGAATACAGCAGCTCGTCCCGCTCTTGGTCCATGCCCAGGAAGATGGTGCGCAGCTCGGGGCCGGCCAACACCTCGGTCGCCGGGTTGCTGTCGATGCGCTTCATGTCCTGCACCGGCACCGGATACATCATGTCGATCTCGCCCGACAACAGGGCGGCGACGCGGGTCGCGTCGGAACCGATCGGCGTCATGATCACTTCGGTCAGATTGTGTTTTGGCGTGTCCCACCATTTGGGGTTTGGCACCATCACGGTTTTGACGTCGGTCTCACGGCTTTTGACCATGAACGGGCCGGTGCCGTTGGCGTGGCGGGTGGCGTAGTTTTCCTTGCCCTCACCGATGTCGGTCGGATCGGCGGCGTTATTGGCCTCCGACCATTCCTTATCCATGATGTACCAAGTCGCCCATTCGGCGATCAGGATCGGGTTCGGCACCTCGGTGATGAAATCGACGGTGTGATCGTCCACCTTGACCACATCGGCGACGGTGGCCATGCGGGTTTTCACGTCGGAGCCCGGCTTCAAGGTCCGCTGATAGGTGAACACCACGTCATCGGCGGTGAAGGCGTTGCCGTTATGGAAGGTCACGCCCTTGCGCAGGGTGAAGCGCCAGCGTTTCGGTTCGACGATTTTCCAGCTGGTCGCCAGGGCCGGCTCAATCGCCAAGTCCGGGCCGCGCCGCACCAACCCCTCGTAGATGTTGCCTAACAGGCCGAGGGTGAAGGTCTCGTTCAGCGATTGCGGGTCGAGCGATTGGGCGTCGCCCTGGAAGGCCCATTTCAGGGTCTTGGCCTCAAGGCCTTGCGCGGAGAGCGCGGCGACCGCGACGCTCAACGCTATCAATGTTTTTTTCATGTGAAAGCTCCCGTGTGTACTCACGTACGCGCTGCGTATGTCGGTTTAAAAACACATCCATTGCCAACAGTCCACACGCCTGTGTCGGCGAAGGACCAGGGTAACGCGGGATGGTTGCGCCATTTGGGTTGCCGGTCAATACGGCGCGGCCGAAATCAACCAAAAATCCGCCTCCACGGTGCCTGGTGCGCCGCCGCCGGCGGCTTGCCGGATGGCGGGTGATCGGCTAGGGATGCTAGCGTTGCCGGCTCGACGCCGCCCTATCCGCTCGGACCCTTGGATCGCCATGCCCGCTTCTTCGTCCACGCCGCGTTTCAGCGTGCCGATCTTGGTTCTGATCGTGTTCATGCCCTTCGCCGGTGGATTTTTCCTGTCTTACGTCTACCGCTCGGTGAATGCCGTGATCGCCCCGCAATTGGCCGTCGATCTGGGTTTGAGCCCGGCGGATCTGGGCTTTTTGACCAGTGTTTACTTCATGACCTTCGCCGCCTCGCAACTGCCCCTGGGGGTGTTGTTGGACCGTTTCGGCCCGCGGCGCGTCCAGGCGTATCTGCTGTTCTGCGCGGCCGCCGGTGCCTTCATTTTCGCCGTCGGTTCCGATTTCACCGCCGTCGCCATTGGCCGGGCGATCATCGGCTTTGGCGTTTGCGGTGGCTTAATGGCCAGTTTCAAGGCGATTACCCTGTGGTTTCCGCCGCGTTCCTGGCCGTTGGTCAATGGCTGTTTCCTGACCATGGGCGGGCTCGGCGCGATGGCCGCGACGGTGCCGCTGGAATTGGTTTTGAATGTCATCGGTTGGCGTGAGGTTTTCGCTCTGATGGCCGGCCTAACGGTGATTGCCGGCGGCATGATCCTGATCAGTGTGCCGGAACGCGACGACGCGCCCGCGCCGGCACCGGTCGGCGATCAGATCAAAGGCTACGCGACCATTTTCACCGACCGCCGATTTTGGAGCATCGTGCCCTGCACGGTGGCGGCGATGGCTACTAATTTCGCGGTCCAGGGGTTGTGGGCCGGTCCCTGGCTGCGCGATGTCGCCGGCTTGGATCGGCAAGGCGTCGCCGAGTACTTGTTCGTCCTGACCGTCGCCATGATGGTCGGCTCGACGGTCAATGGCATGGTCGCGGTGTGGCTGGAACGCCGCGGCATCCCATTGATCGCCACCATCATCATGTTGTTGTTGTGCTATTTGACCGCCCAGGCGTGCCTGGTGTTGCAAATCGCCCCGCTGTCCCTGCTGCCGTGGATCGGCTTCGGCTTTTTCTCGAATGGCACGGTGCTGTCTTACCCGCTTTTAAATCGTCTGTTCCCGCTGGCTTTTTCAGGGCGCGTGTCAACCGCCATCAACGTCCTTGGCTTCGGCATGGCCTTTATCTTGCAATATGGCATCGGCGCGATCATCGATCTCTGGCCATCGACCGTCGACGGCTATGCCGCGCCTGGCTATCTCTACGCTTTGGGCGCTGTTTGGCTGGTTCAGGTGGCCGGCTTTTTGTGGTTCCTGGTGACCTGGTTTGGCCTGTCGTGGCGCGGCGTATCGACCCGTGACTTGGCTTCAGAAGCCCGCTAACATCTCAAGGAAAATTGCAAGCGAGGGGGAAAACCGATGGCTATGCAACCGAATTCGCCGGAGGCGCGCGACGTCGCCTACCTGCTGCATCCCTACACCAAGCTGAAAACCCATGAAAAGACCGGCCCGCTGATCATGTCGCGGGGCGAAGGGGTTTATGTCTGGGACAACGGCGGCAATAAATATCTCGAAGGCATGGCTGGCCTGTGGTCGACCTCCCTCGGTTTTAACGAGGAACGTTTGATCGCGGCGGCCACCGAACAGATGCGGGTGCTGCCTTACTATCACCAGTTTGCGCAGAAATCGCACCTGCCGGGCATCGACCTGGCCGAGCGGCTGATCAATATGGCGCCGGGCAAGATGTCGAAGGTGATCTTCTCCAATTCGGGGTCGGAAGCCAACGACACCGCGATGAAGCTGATTTGGTATTACAACAACGCCCGCGGGCGCCATCACAAGAAGAAGATCATCAGCCGCATGCAAGGCTATCACGGGGTGACCATCGCCTCGGCCAGTCTGACCGGCAAGCCCAACAACCATCAGGGCTTCGACCTGCCGATCGCCAACGTCCTGCACACCGAAAACCCGCATTACTATCGGGCCGGCCAGGACGGCGAAAGCGAAGAGGATTTCGCCACCCGCATGGCCGCGGCTTTGGAAGAGATGATCCTGGCCGAAGGCCCCGAGACCGTCGCCGCCTTTATCGCCGAACCGATCCAAGGCGCCGGTGGGGTGATCATTCCGCCGGCCACTTACTGGCAGAAAATTCAGCCGATTTTGAAGAAATACGATGTGTTGCTGTCGGTCGACGAGGTGATCTGTGGATTTTTCCGCACCGGCAACACCTGGGGCAGTGAGACCTTCGACATCAACCCGGATATCGTGACCTGCGCCAAAGCGCTGTCCAGTTCGTATCTGCCGATTTCGGCGACCATGGTGTCGGAGGAAATCTTCAACGCCATCTCGCAGCGTTCGGACGATCTCGGCGGGCTCGGTCATGGTTACACGTACACCGGCCATCCGGTGTGCGCGGCGGTCGCCTTGGAGACGCTGAAAATCTATGAGGAGCGTGACTTCCTGGGTCATGTGCAAAAAGTCTCGCGGCAGTTCGAGGCGCGTATGCGCGGGCTCGACGACCACCCGCTGGCCGGCGAGGTGTGCAATCGCGGCTTGATCGGCGCCATTGAGGTGGTCGCCGACAAGACCAGCAAGCAAGCCTTCGATCCCTCCCTCGGTGTTGGCCAAATGGTCGGCACGCTGTGCCACAGCCATGGCCTCGTGCTGCGGCCCTTGGCCGATCGGGTGGCGATTTGCCCGCCTTTGATCATCACCGAGGCGGAGATCGACGAGTTGTTCGACAAGCTGACGGTGAGCTTGGATCAGGCCGCCGACCAATTGACCCGTGACGGTGTGCGCGTCGCCTAATAGCGCGTCGTTTCTAAACCTTTCACGGCGCCCCGTCCGGCACAGTCGGGCGGGGCGTTTTCCATGTCGATCCGGTGTTAGGCGGCGCAGATGACCGATAAACAGGCCGCCGCGGACGGCCCGATCATCGCCGAAAGCTGGTCGGCGGAATATATCGCCACCGGGCGTTTGGCGCTGCCCATCGCGCTGACCCAATTGGCGACCATCGGCATGAATGTCACCGACACGGTGATGTTGGGTTGGCTCGGCGCCGATGTTCTCGCCGCCGGCGCCTTGGGGTTCCGTCTTTACCTGACCTGTTTCTTGTTCGCTATGGGCGTGGTCTCGGCGGTCGGCCCTATCGTCGCCCAAGAGATTGGCGCCGGCCACACCCGCAACGTGCGCCGCTCTCTGCGCCAGGGCTTTTGGGTCACCCTCAGCGTTTCCGCGCCTTTGATGGTCGTGATCTGGCATGCCGAGGCGATTTTGGTCGCTTTCGGCCAACCCCCGGCGGTGTCCGCCTCGGCGGAGATATTTTCGCGTGCCCTGGTGTGGGGATTGCCGGCGACCGTCGGCATGGTCGCCCTGCGCCATTTTTTGGCGGCCCATGGCTTGCCGCGGCCGCCGTTGGTGGCGACGGTCGTGGGCATCGCTCTCAACGCCGGGCTGAATTGGTTGGTGCTGGCCGGTGTGTTCGGCCCGCCGGGGAGCGGCTTGGTTGGCATCGCCGCGACCACCGCGCTGGTGCAATGGCTTATGCTGTTGGCGGTCGTGGTCTATACCGTGCGCCACCCGCGGTTTCGGGGGCTGCGTTTGCTCGATCGGTTCTGGGTGCCCGACTGGCCGCGCTATCGAGAAATTCTCAGCCTCGGGTTGCCAATCGCTTTCACTATCTTGTCGGAAACCCTGCTGTTCGTCTCGCTGACCCTGATCGTCGGCGCGGTGCAACCGGCGGCCCTGGCCGGCCATATCATCGTCAACCAATTGGCCAGTATCTCTTTTATGATCCCGCTCGGCGTCAGTCAGGCGGTGATGGTGCGAGTCGGCTTGGCGGCCGGCGCCGGTCGACCCGACGCCATCCGCCGCGCGGCCGGGGCGGCGATGGTGTTGGCGGTGGGCTACGCTATCCTGCCCGCTGGTCTGCTTCTATTCATGCCGGAGACCTTGATCGCCCTCTATCTGCCGGCCGATGACGGCGCCAGCGCGGTGGCCGCGCGCTGGGCGGCGACCCTGATGATCTTCGGCATCGGCATGATCCTAGTGGATAGCCCGCAAGTCGTCGGTCACGGTGTCTTGCGCGGTCTCAAGGACACCCGGGTGCCCTTGGCGATCACGGTTTTCTCGTATTGGCTGACCTCTCTGCCGCTGGCTTATTTCCTCGCCGCCGGTTTGGGGTGGGGCGCTCAGGGCACGTGGGTCGGTATTATCTTCGGCCTGTCCCTCGCCGGGGTTCTGTTATGTCTGCGTTGCTGGTGGCGCTTTCGGGTGGCGGTTCCGCCCTCGGGCGATGCGGCGCATTAGCGGGCGTTATGGCCAACTGAAAAATGGTCATTTGCCGGACCGGCCCGTCTTCGCTATGGACAGGGCGAAACCCCCCGGTGGGACGGAGACGGACATGCGATTTTCAAGCTATGTGGAGAAAATGGGCGGCGGCGATACCGCGGCGGTCCACGACGCCTGGTCGGTCCACGGCAAGGCGCGGCAACGTCAACGCGCCGGCGAAGACATCATCCTGTTGTCGATTGGCGACCATGATTTCGCCACCGATCCGCGCATCGTCGCCGCCGCCAAGACCGCCCTTGACGGCGGCCGCCACCATTACACCCCCAACCTCGGCGAGCCGGCGACGCGCCAGGCGGCGGTTGATTTTCATCAACGCGCGATCGGCGAGGCGATTACCCCCGACCATGTCGCCATTGTGCCCGGCGCCCAGGCCGGCGCCTTCACCGCCGCCATGGCCGTGCTGGACGCCGGCGATGAGGTGATTTGCTTCGACCCGATGTATGTGACCTATGCCGGCGTCATCATGGCGCCGGGCGCGGTCATGCGGTTTGTGCCGCTACGCCCGGAAAACGGCTTTCAACCGGATCCCGCCGAGGTGCGCCGGGCGGTGGGGCCGCGCACCCGGGCAATCATGCTCAACTCGCCGCACAATCCGACCGGGGCGGTGATCCCGCGGGCGGTGTTGGCGGCGCTGGGTGACATCGCGGTGGCCCATGATCTGTGGCTGATTAGCGACGAGGTTTATTGCACCATGACCTTTGAGCGGCCCCATGTGTCGCCGCGTCTGATCGACGGTTTGCGCGAACGTACGCTGTCGATTTACAGCTTGTCCAAAGCCTTCGCCATGACCGGTTGGCGGATGGGCTGGGTGGTCGCCGAGCCGGCGGTGGTCGATCGCTTGGATTTCGTGCTTGGCTCCATGTTGTTTGGCACGCCGCCCTTCAGTCAGGACGCGCTGGTCGCGGCGATTGCCACGGCCTTCGACGAAACCAGCCGCATTCGCGATCTTTACCGTCGCCGCCGGGATGTCATCTGCGATGCCTTGGCGGCCTTGCCGGCCTTGAAATTCAGCCGTCCGGAGGCCGGTATGTTCCTGATGATCGACGTGCGCGGCACCGGCATGGGCAGCTTGGATTTCGCCGAAAGCTTGCTCGCCGAGCGTAATGTGGCGGTCTTGCCGGGCGAGGGCTTTGGCGCCAGCCAGGCCGGCTTCGTCCGCCTTAGCTATGGCACCGACGAGGCCACCCTGGCCGAGGCGGCGCGGCGCATCGCCGCCCATGTCAGCGCATTGACCGGCGCCGGACAGCGCGCAACCGTCGGTTGACACCGGCCCGTTGCCGCCGCTAGCGTGATACTCCCTCGCCGTCCGGGAGAGCCATTTTGTCCTTGCCTGAATTGCCGCGTCCGGACGCCATCGACCAGGTGCGCGCGCGGATCGCCGCGCATATCGTTGAAACCCCGGTGATTGATTGGCCGGCCGCCGACGTGGCCGCGGCCACTGGGGTGGCGCTCGACCTTTCGGTCAAACTGGAATTGTTTCAGCGGGCTGGCTCGTTCAAGGCGCGCGGCGCGTTGAACAATATCCTGACCCTGAGCGCCGATCAGCGCGCCCGCGGCGTCACCGCCGTCAGCGCCGGCAATCACGCCATCGCCACCGCCTTTGCCGCGCGCGCCGCCGACAGCCACGCCAAGGTGGTGATGGCGGCCAATGCCAGCCCGTTTCGCATCGCCCAATGTCGGGCGGTGGGCGCCGATGTGGTGTTGGCCGATGACATCGCCGCTGCCTTCGCCGAGGTCCGCCGGATCGCCGACGCGGAAGGCCGCGCCTTCATCCACCCCTTCCGGGGTATGACAACCCATATGGGACCGGCGACCCTAGCTCGCGAATGGTTGGGCCAAGCGCCGGACCTCGACGCTTTGGTGGTGCCGGTGGGCGGTGGTGGGCTCATCTGCGGGATCGCTCTGGCGGTGAAAAGTCTGAAGCCGAGTTGTCGGATTTTCGGGGTTGAACCGACCGGCGCGGCGTCGATGGGCGCCGCCTTTCACGCCGGCCGGCCGGTCGACACCGCGCCCCATGCCACCATCGCCGACAGCCTGGCGCCGCCGCCGCCCGCGGACGCCGACAACCTGGCCATTTGCCAAGCCTATGTGGATGATTTCGTGACCGTCTCCGACGCTGACACGCGGGTCGCAATGCGGGTGATGTTGGCGCATTTGAAATTGGCTGTCGAACCGGCACCGGCGACCGGCCTGGCGGCAATGATCGGGCCGTTGGCGGCGCGCCTGGCCGGCCGAAAAACCGGCTTGTTGATCTGCGGCGCCAACATCGACGCGGCCCACTTTCAGGCCCTTATCTCAACCGATGAGTGAAGGTTTGACGGTCTTTCGGAACCTGCCTATAACGCTGGATTGATCGCACCTGCGAAGGAGTATGCGTTATGGTCAAGCAAGTCTTTATCGACGGCGAAGCGGGCACCACCGGTCTGCAGGTGCGCGATCGCTTGACCGGTCGCGACGATCTTGCGGTGGTGTCGATCGACCCGGCCCGGCGGAAAGACCCGGCGGCCCGCCGCGAGCTTTTGAACGATGTTGACGCGGTGGTGCTGTGCCTGCCCGACGCCGCCGCCAAAGAG
Organism: Nisaea sp.; assembly: GCA_002694075.1. Taxonomy (GTDB): domain Bacteria; phylum Pseudomonadota; class Alphaproteobacteria; order Thalassobaculales; family Thalassobaculaceae; genus TMED26. Next base: position 4,743 of record NZLB01000069.1, on the reverse strand, counting down.
GCGGTGGCGATGATCGACAATCCGGCGGTCAAAGTGATCGACGCTTCGACCGCCCATCGGGTCGATCCGGCCTGGACCTATGGGTTGCCGGAAATGGAGCTGGGCCAGCGCGCGCGCCTGGCGGCGGCCACGCGGATCGCCAATCCCGGTTGTTTTCCGACCGGTTTCATTCTGTTATTGCGGCCGCTGATCGCCGCCGGCCTGGTGCCGGCCGACCTCCATGTGTCGATGCACGCGGTTTCCGGTTACAGCGGCGGCGGCAAAGCGTTGATTGAGGTGTTTGAGGCTGGCGCCGAGCCCTTTAGCGCCTATGGGTTCAACCTCAACCATAAGCATGTGCCTGAAATCCGGCTTTTCGCCGGCTTGACCCACGCGCCGCTGTTTTGTCCGAGTATCGCCGATTATTTCCAGGGCATGGTCAATACGATCCCGCTGCATCTGGATCAATTGGCCCCCGGCGTCAGCGCCGCCGCGTTGCACGCCAAACTGGCCGAAACCTATGCTGGCGAGCGTTTCGTGCGGGTGTTGGCGATGAATGACATGGCGCCGTTGGAGCGAGGGGCCTACCTGCGACCGGACAGCTTGGCCAATAGCAATGATCTGGAAATCATGGTTTTCGCCAATGAGGCCCAACGTCAGGCCCTGTTGGTGACGCGCTTGGATAATCTCGGCAAGGGCGCCTCGGGCGCGGCGGTGCAGAACTTGAACATCGCCCTNGGCTTGAACGAGGCGGCCGGGGTCAGCCTGGCGGCGCCGGCGGAGGCCGCCGACTGACCGGATTGCCTCACGCCGCGCCGTCGATCTCGGCGAAGACGCGTTTGGCGATGCGGTGGCATTCAACACCCACCGGCGCCCCGGCGTAACAGGTGATCTGTTTGATGATCGCGGCCAACTCTTCGCGGGTCACCCCATTGGTCAGGGCGCCGCGAAAATGCAGTTCCCATTCGTGCATACGGTTCAACGTGGCCAGCATGGCGACGTTAAGCATGCTGCGTTGTTTGTCGCTGAGGGTGTCATCGGTCCACACCGCGCCCCAACAATATTCCGTCAGATAAGCTTGGAAATCACTTGCGAACGGGCCGGCGTCGAGGGCCCGGTCGACATACTCATCGCCCAGCACGCTTTTGCGTTTAGCCAATCCTTTTTCGTATAATTCGCTTGCCATATCGGCGGTCCTCCATGGTTAGTGAGACGGCGGCTCGAGCATACCGGCGTGCTTTGGGCGGCGCCAGATCGCACTTGCGCCGCGCGCCGCCTTCACTTAAAGCCGTTGACACCAGAGGCAGGGCGACGGACACCAGACCCATGAGCAGCTTCCCACGCGAGAAATTCGCCTCCACGGCGGCCTATGCCGAGGCATACTTCGCCGAATTGACGCGCGCCGCCGCCGAACTCGACCGCGCGCGCCTCAACGCCGCGGCCGACCTATTGGGCGGTGCCTACCGGCGCGGCGCGTCGGTCTTTGTGTGTGGCAATGGCGGGTCGGCGGCGCTGGCCAATCAGATGGTCTGCGACCACATGAAATCGATGCAGACCGACGCCGCCGTCAACGCCCGTCTGATNTCGCTGGTGGCGACTATGGAAACGGTCACCGCCATCGCCAATGACATCAGCTATGACGATGTCTTCGTCTATCAGCTACGCACCTTGGCGCGGCCTGGCGACCTGTTGGTCAGCTATTCGGCCTCGGGCGATTCTGAAAATGTCGTGCGGGCGGTCGATTGGGCCGCCGCGAACGCGGTCGATAGCCTGGCGATCACGGGTTTCGCGGGCGGCCGCTCGGCGGCGGCGGCGACGGTCAATCTCCATGTGGCGGCGGATAACTATGGCGTGCTGGAGGATTTGTTTCAGTCGATCAGCCATATTCTGGTGCATAGCTTGCGNATGGCCGAAATGCCGGCCGACCTGGTCACCGCCCGTAAATTCTAACGGTGACCGGCNGGCCCGGCGTGGTCGGCTTAGCCGGTGCGGACGTCCTTGAAATTGGCCAGTTGGGCGCGCCNGAACACGCCCCAGGCATATTGGTCCGGCCACATTTTGAAATTCGGGTCGTGGTCNANNGCTTGNGCNGCGTGTAAAGCCCAAAACGGGTTGAACATCAACTCTCGGCCAAGGGCCACCAGATCGGCGCGTCCCTCAACCAAAATGTCCTCGGCNTGTTGCGGGTCGACGATCAAGACCGACGGCCATGGTCTTGATATCGCTCTCGGCTTTCACGCGTTCGGCNTAGGGCACCTGNAAGCCCANCCCACGGTCGAGGGGCGAGGNNANGGGCTTGCCCTCGTCATTGGAACGGAAGCGCGGCGCCCCGGCGATGCCGCCCGACGANCAATCGACGACATCCACCCCGCGCGCCGCCAATTCGCGGCCCAACACCACGGAATCGTCCATCGTCCAGCCTTCGGCCGGGCCATCGATGGCNGANATGCGGAAGAACAGNGGCATGTCCTCGGGGATCACCTTGCGCACCGCGTCGACNACTTCCANGGGNAAGCGCATGCGCCCGGTGATATCGCCGCCGTATTGGTCGTTACGGGTATTGGCCAGCGGCGACAGGAAGCTGTGCATCAAATAGCCATGGGCGCCATGCAGTTCTATGACCTTGAAGCCGGCGGCGATGCTGCGCACGGCGGCGTCGGCGAAGGCTTGCGCCAGGTCCTGGATTTCCTCGACGGTCAATTGGTGCGGGGTCTGAAACCCCTCGGCGACGGCCGTCGCGCTGGGTCCGACCACCGGCCAGGGGTCTTCGCCCGGCACGGCGTCGGCGGCGGTGATGTGCTTGCCGCCCATCCACGGCACATGGGACGAGGCCTTGCGCCCGGCATGGGCCAATTGGATCGCCGGCACGCTGCCCATGCTTTCGATGAAGGCGGTGATCGGCTTGAAGGCTTCGACCTGTTCATCGTTCCAGATGCCCAGGCAGCGCGGGGTGATGCGGCCGCGCGGCTCAACCGCCGTGGCTTCAGCGAAAATCAGGCCAACCCGGCCGCGCGCGAAGGTGCTGAGATGGGCGAAATGCCAGTCGTTGGCGACGCCGTCTTTGCCGGAATACATGCACAGCGGCGACAGAACGATACGATTGGGCAAGGTGACGCCGCGCAGGGTCAGCGGCGAGAACAACTGGGGTGACGTCGACATGCGAAGAACCTCTGGCGTTGAAAGGGGGGATCAAGGACGATCCGGCGTAAGGTTGTAACCTATTCACGCCGCGGTCGGCATGCCAAATCAGAATGGGTGCGATGAAAAATCCGCAGCCCCAAAGGCCCAAAGCAGCGCCAGGGCGCCGGCGACCAGGCAGGTGGTTAAGTTGAGCGTGGCCCGGTAAAGGGCGAGGGCGCGCATGATGTCGGGCGCGCCGGTCGGTGCCTGGCCGTCACCCATGCGGGCCAAATCCACGGACCGTCCGGCATAGCTGCGCGGCCCGCCAAGGGTTAGGCCAAGGGCGCCGGCGACCGCCGCCTCGGGCCAGCCGGCATTGGGCGAGAGATGCCCGCCGGCGTCGCGCCAAGCGGCCCTCAGGGCGGCCCTCAGGGCGGCGAGGGGCGCGGCCTGGGTCATGCCGGCGGCGAGCGCAAATCCCACGGCGGTCAAACGAGCCGCCGGCAGGTTAAGGCCGTCGTCCAGACGCGCCGCCGCCCAGCCAAACGCCAAATGGCGCCGGTCGCGATGCCCGATCATGCTGTCGGCGGTGTTGATCGCCTTATAAAGGGTCATGCCCGGCAAGCCGCCGAGCAGTAGCCAGAACAACGGCGCGACAATTCCGTCGGAAGTGTTTTCGGCCAGTGATTCAATGGCGCCGGTGGCGACCGCGCTTTCGTCCAAATCGCTCACATCGCGGCCGACCAAATGGGCCAACGCTTGGCGGCCGCCGGCCACATCGTGACGCAGACCGTCGGCGACGGCCGTCACATGGTCGGCCAAGCTGCGTTGGCACAGCAGAACACCGGCGGCCAGACCGGCGAACGGTATCGCCAGGTTGACGGTTTGGCCGAGCAGAATCACCGCCGTCCCACCGGCGAGGGCGAGCGCCGCCACCAGTGTGACGGTGAGCAGACCCAAAAAACGACCGCGCGCCGACTTTTCGGGCGCACGGTTGAGCCGTCGTTCCAAAAACCCAATGACTCGACCGATCCAAATCACCGGATGGCCGATCCGCCGTGTCAGCCAAGGGGGGTCGCCAAGCCAGCGGTCGAGAAGCAAGGCGATCAGCGCGGTCGCCAAAATCTCGCCGGGGGCGAAGAAGATCATGGCGAGGCGCCGGCGGCCCGTAGGATCGCGTCGGCGCCTACCAAGGGCGTGCCATCGAGGATCAAGGCCGGCAAGGCCCCTAGGTTCAGCGCCGCGGCCTGCCGCTCATTGGCGGAGAGGGTTTCCAGAGCGGCGGCTTCAAACGCCTCACACAGTAGCAAGGCGCCGTCCAGGCCGGCGGCGTCGGCCGCCGCCACCACCGCCGCCGGATCATCGCCGCCACCGTCCAGCAGGTGGCTGAGCAGCGGGGCCGGGTCATGGCCGCGGTCTTGGGCGGCAATCAGCGCCGCCGCCGCGACTGTCGTCGACGGCGCGCCCTCGGGCGCCAACGGCATATGGAACAGGCGCGATCCGCGCCGGCGGCGCGCCAGCGCCAAAGCGGCCGCCAAGACCGGAGCCGGGAAACCAAGATTATAGAAGAGGACAGCGGGACGACCGAGCATATCTGGGCACCGGGAAAAGGAAGGTCGACAGGGACCCTGCCGTGTGGCCGGG
>NZLB01000068.1 GCA_002694075.1 Nisaea sp. | reverse complement strand
ATTGCGAACAATTCGCAAGTATTAGCGTGAAAAGAGGTGCGCATCATGACCACGATCCGCGACGGCGCTTACGCCGCCCGCTTGCGCGCCGCCGGCCTGCGCCCAACGCGTCAGCGTTTGGCCCTTGCCAAATTGTTGTTGGCGGGGCCCAACCGCCATGTCACCGCCGAGCAATTGCACCGGGAGGCCGAGCTGAACGGCTTACGCGTGTCCCTGGCGACCGTCTACAACACGTTGCACCAATTCACCGAAAGCCAGTTGATGCGAGAGGTCGTCGTTGAGCCGGGGCGCGTCTATTTCGACACCAACATGACGCCGCACCACCATTTCTACAACGTCGCGACCGGCGCTTTGACGGATATCGACGCCGACAACCTGGAGATTCGCGGTTTGCCGGCGCCGCCGGCTGGCACCGCGGTCGCGTCGGTGGACGTCATCGTGCGGGTCTCGGACGAAAAGCGTAATTAAAACAACATATAAGTTTTTAAATTAAAATAATTCTAAACCCCTTGACGGGCTTTCCGGGCGGCTCATATATAGGCGTGGCGCGGCGCGTTGCCCCAGCGGGGCGGAGAGGCCGCGGTCACCAGATTTCGCAATGACCGACGGAGTGAACACCCATGAGCGATTTAAAAGGCTCCAAAACCGAGCAAAACCTGAAAGACGCGTTCGCCGGCGAAAGCCAGGCCAACCGCCGCTATTTGTATTTCGCCCAAAAGGCCGACGTTGAAGGGTACAACGACGTCGCGACCGTTTTCCGCTCGACCGCCGAGGGTGAGACCGGTCACGCCCACGGCCATTTGGAATTCCTGGAAGCCGTTGGCGACCCGGCCACCGGTCTCGAGATGGGGTCCACCGAAGCCAATTTGAAAGCCTCGGTCGCGGGCGAAACCCACGAGTACACCGACATGTACCCGGGCATGGCCAAGACCGCCCGCGAGGAAGGTTTCGACGAGATCGCCGATTGGTTCGAAACCCTGGCGAAGGCCGAAAAAAGCCACGCCGGTCGGTTCCAAAAAGCGCTCGACACCCTCGACGCCTAAAGACCGCGCCGGTGCGCGGCCCCGGCAAGGGGCCGCGCATCGCGCCTGGCGGCCGCACGGGCGGCCGATTTTTTCAGATCATATGCGCCACCTAGAGGCGCGCGCACGCGGCGCTTCCAGCGTCCGCGCCGAGAGCTTGTTTGATCGCCGTCAACGCCGTGAGGAGAGAGAGCCATGCGTGAAGGAAGTTTGGACGCCCCGATCCGTCATCCGGTGGACTGGCAGAACGAGGCCTTTTACGACGCTGACGCGCTGGACGCCGAAATGCGGCGGATTTTCGACATTTGCCACGGTTGCCGGCGCTGCTTCAACCTGTGCGACAGTTTCCCGCGGCTGTTCGACCTGATCGACGAGTCCGAAAGCGGCGAGTTGGACACCGTCGACAGCGCCGACTTCAAGCCGGTGGTCGACGCCTGCACGTTGTGCGACATGTGCTTCTTGACCAAATGCCCGTATGTGCCGCCCCATGAGTTCAATCTCGACTTCCCTCATTTGATGCTGCGCTATCGCGCGATTGAGGCGCGCGCCGGCGAAACCGGCTTCGCCACCAAACAACTGACCGAGACCGACCGTAACGGCCGTCTGGGTAGCATGATGGCGCCGGTCGCCAATTGGGCGTCGAGTTGCGACAACCATGTCACCCGGCCGTTAATGGAAAAAACCCTGGGCGTCGACCGCAACGCCGCGTTACCGAAATTCGCCGGCGAAACCTTGGTTCAGAAGGCCATGGCGTCGGTTCCAGAGGTCAACGTCAACGCCCCCGCCCATGGCCGCAAAGCGGTCATCTACGCGACCTGTTTCGGCAATTTCAACAATCCTGAAATCGGCATCGCCGCCCGTCAGGTGTTGGCCCGCAATGGGGTTGAGACCGAGGTCGTGTACCCGTCCTGCTGCGGCATGCCGCAATTGGAGCAGGGCGAAATCGGCCGGGTCGCCGAAAACGCCGCGACCGTCGCCGCCGAGATGGCGCCGTGGATCGAAAAAGGCTACGCGATTCTGGCCTTGGTGCCGTCCTGCGCCCTGATGCTGAAGTTCGAATGGCCATTGATCGTGCCCGATAACGCGGCCGTCAAAGCGCTCGCCGAGGCGACCTTCGATATCGATGAATACATCATCGACATCGCCAAGAAAGAGGGCATCGCCGAGGGGGTCGAAACCGTCGAGGGCGGCGCCACCCTGCATCTCGCTTGCCACGCGCGGGCACAGAATTTCGGCCAGAAATCGGCTGAGATGCTCCGCCTCATCCCCGAGTTCGACCTGCATGTTATTGAGCGTTGCGCTGGTCACGGGGGCTCCTGGGGCATCATGAAAGACAATTTCGAGACCGCGCTGAAGGTCGGCAAACCGGTCGCCCGCCAAGCCGCCAAAGAGGCCAAGGCCTATGTCGTCTCCGGTTGTCCGTTGGCGCGCGACCACATTCTGCAGGGCATGGAGCGGATCGACGGCAAAGCTCCCGAGGTCGACAGTTCGGCCCACCCGATCCAAATCCTGGCCCGCGCCTACGGCTATTAAGCCGCCTTGGAGGAAAGAGTGATGACCCCCGCCAAAGAACTGACTCGCGACGACATCATGGACATGGCCGCCTATGGCGCCATCCGTATGGAACGCCGCCGCGAAATTGTCGCCGACAAAAAAAATCGCCGGGTCCACATTGGCCCGCACGCGACTTTTTATTTCGAGAACTATTGGACCATGTGGCTGCAGGTCCATGAGATGCTGTATATCGAAAAGGGCGGCGAGGCGCAGATCCCCGACGAGCTCAACGCTTATAACCCGCTCATCCCCAAGGGCCGTGAATTAATCGCGACGGTGATGTTCGAGATCGACGACCCGGCCAAACGCGCCGCCATTCTGGGCGAGTTGGGCGGCGTCGAGGAGACCTTTTTCCTGTCCATCGACGGCGCCGAAGTGACCGCCACCGCCGAGACCGATGTCGACCGCACCAGCGCCGAAGGCAAAGCCTCATCGGTGCAGTTCGTGCACTTTCATCTAACCGACGACCAGGCCGCCAAGCTTAAGGGCGGCGCCGGTGAGGTGATCCTCGGCATCAAGCATCCGGCCTACAGCCATATGACCATTTTGCCGCCGGCGACACGGGCGGCTTTGGCTGGCGACCTCGACTGACCGGTTTTAAAAACGGTTGTATTTGAGATAGGCCTGTTCGGGATCCATGCCGTCGAGAATGGCTTTGCGCATGTCGCTTTCCTCGGCCATCACCTTTTCGGTCTGNGTGACCGCNGCCTCGGCGATTTCCTGCGGAATAACCACCGCGCCATCCATATCGGCGATCAGGTAATCGCCGGAGCGGATGGTNACGGTGCCGATGGTGATNGGCGCGCCGAGGGCGTNGTAGGTCCACCGCTCCATAATGTCGGCGGNGGTGCTGAGGCGGCCGAACACCGGNAATTCCATTTCCAGAATGTCGGCGACGTCGCGGCANTGGCCGTCCATCAAATAGCCCTTGGTGTCCTTGACCATCAGCGCCCGCGCCGACAGCTCGCCCATCAAGGCGATGGCGTGGGTATTGGGCTGACACACCAACACCTTGCCGGCCGGCACTTTCGACAAAACCCGCGCCCAGCGCAGCAAGCTTTCATGGCGGCTGAGCGTCTGGTCGACATGGCCGGACAGGGTGTAAATCTCGCCGGCCAATTTCATGCCGCGGTCGAGGGGCTGGATCTCCGGCGGCAGCACACAATTGCCGTAACCCATCTCGCGCATGACGTCATGCACCGGGCTGGCGTGGCAGCGGGCCAGGCGTTCGGTCAAATCGCTCATCTCTTCTCCATCAAAAACCAGGTCAGGTCGTCGGCCGGGTGGGCCGGGTCGCGGTGATAGCGAAAGCCATAGTCGATCAGCCGCAAATCGTTGAAACGGTCGAGCATCTCGCCGGCGAAATCGCGTTTGAACAAGCGCGCGTCGTGGCCGCGATAAGGCACCTCGACCGGCGTCGGATTGTAATACTCGGCGACCGCGATATAGCGCCGACTGCCGGCGTGCAAATGGTCGTAAACGGTGGTCAGACGCTCGGGCGCGATATGGATCAAAACCCCGACGGTGAAGGTCAGATCGACCGGCGCCGTGAGATGGCGCTCAAGAACCGTGCCGGCGTGGACGGTGACGCCGTCAAGGGCGTTCAAGGCGGCCAGCGCGGTTGGGTTAAGCTCAATCGCGTGGCGGACGGCGGCGGGCTGCAACTGGCCAAGGGCGACCAGGTTAAGGCCGATATTGGCGCCAAATTCACAGAGGCTGGTCAGCGGCGCGGCCTGGCGCAGTACCTCGGCCCACAGCGCGCGGCGGTGTTCGATCTGCGCCGCGCCCTGGTTGCGGGCGCTGTAATCGGTGCCGAATTCGCCGGCCCAAAAGCGTTCTTGCGCGGTCGCGTAGGTCTCCGTCACCGGCGCCCGCTCCCTTGATCGTGGCTGCTGGCCGGAGTCTAAACGCGCGCCGAGGCGAAGGCGAGGGCTTTCACAGCCCGGCGGCGGCGATCAGCGCCAGCCCGGCGAGCAAGATCGCGGCCCACAGCCAGGCCCCGCCCCTGGCCACGGGGGCGCCGGCCTCGCCCTGGGCGGTGTCGGCGGTCTCGGCCTCAGTCGCCTGGGCGGCGCGTTCCAAACGGTCGACCCAGCGCGGCAAATGGTCGACCAAGCGGGTCAGGGCGGCGGCGGTCTTGGCGACCCGCGCCGCCGGCCCGCGATGCTCGATCATCCAGGCGCTGATCAAGGGGCGCGCCTCGGCCCAGATGTTGATGCTGGGGTCAAGGCGGCGGCCGACCCCCTCGGCGACCACCATGGTTTTTTGCAGCAATAGCAATTCCGGCTGCGGGCGCATGTCGAACCGCCGCGCGAGGCTGAGGATCTGGCCAAACAGGGCGCCGACCGACATTGCCGCCAGCGGCTGACCCAGAAGGGGGGCGGCGACCGCCCGGCAGGCTTGCGCCAAGACCGCCGGCTCGTGTTTGGCCGGCACCCAGCCGACCGCGATCATCAAGGACGCCAGGCGGTGATAGTCACCGTTCAGCAGGGCCGCCAATAAATCGGCCAGATCTTCACGGGCTCGCTCGTCCAACCGGCCCATGATGCCAAAGTCGACCGGCGCGATCCGACCGTCGGCGGTGACGAAGGCGTTGCCGGGATGCATGTCGGCGTGGAAGAAGCCGTCGCGGAATACCTGTAGAAAAAAGATCTCCGCCGATTTGACGGCGATCCGCCGGGGGTCATGGCCGGCGGCGGTGAGGCCGGCGGCGTTGTCGATACGGGTGCCGACGACGCGTTCGGTGACGAGAACGCGCCGGCCGCTCAACCCCCAGTCGACGGCATGCACGTAAAACCCCGGGTCCTCGGCGAAGTGATCGGCCAATTCCTCGGCGGCGGCGGCTTCCAGGCGAAGGTCCAGCTCTTGGGCGATGCTGTCGGCGAAGATCTTGACAGCGGCCGACAGGCGCAGGGCGCGGGCGCTGGCCGACCAATACTCGGCGGTGGCAGCGAGCCAGGTGAATAGGGCGATATCGCGAGCGACCGCCGCCTCGATGCCGGGGCGCAGGATCTTGACCGCCACCGGTGCGTCGCCGGCGGTAACCGCGAAGTGGACCTGGGCGAGCGAGGCGGCGGCGACCGGCGTGTTGTCGAATTCGGCGAACACATCGGTTAACGGCCGGCCAAGTTCGGCCTC
>NZLB01000067.1 GCA_002694075.1 Nisaea sp. | reverse complement strand
ACCCGCTCGGGGTTGAGAAATCGCTCAAACAACAGGCCCCAGCGGAGCGGATCGAGATCGGTGATCTTCAACGCCCAAGCAACCGCCGATCCGGCCCCCGAACCACGCCCCGGCCCGACCGGAATGGCGCGATCCTTAGCCCACTGGATAAAATCGGCAACGATCAAAAAGTAGCCGGGAAACCCCATCTCGATGATGATGTCCAGCTCCATCTCGAGACGCTCGCGATAGGGCGCGCTCGCCGCCACGCACGCCGCCGCGTCCATGTCCGGGGTGAAAACATGGGCCGCCAAGCGCGCCTCCAGGCCCGCCCGCGCCTGCGCCCGTAGTTCCTCATCCTCGTCGCGCCCGCCGTCGGTGTCATAGGGCGGCAGGATCGAGGTCGCCCGTTTGGTCGGCATATAGGCGCAGCGTTGCGCGATGATCAGACTGTTATCGACCGCCTCCGGCAAATCGGCGAACAGCGCGCGCATGTCCTCGGCGCTTTTAAAGCCATGCTCGGGCGTCACCCGCCGGCGGTGCTGGTGACTGACGGTGACGCCCTGGGCGATGCATAACAAGGCGTCGTGGGCCTCGTACATCGCGCGATCCGCGAAATAGCAATCATTGGTCGCCACCAAGGGCACATCCAACTCATAGGCCAGATCGAGCAGAGCCTCCTCGACCGCCGTCTCGCCGGCCAGGCCGTGGCGCTGCAATTCGACATACAGGCGGTTTGGGAAAATCGTGCGCAAGGTCTCGAGCGTGGCGCGAGCGGCCGGCGTCTGCTCGCCCGCCAGCAAGCGGTTGACCGGTCCCGCCGGCCCACCCGTCAGCGCGATCAAGCCATCGGCCCGGGCCGCCAATTGGGCCACGTCGATCTGTGGCGCCTCGCCCGGGTCGGTGTCAAGATACGCCTGACTGACCAAGGCGATGAGATTTTGATACCCCGCCTCGCTTTGCGCCAAAAGCACCAATTGGTCGGGCGGCGGCGAAACATGACCGGTCCCGCCGACCACCGCCAAACGCCCGCGCTCCTCGCGCACTTCGGCGCGGATATTGATCTGACAGCCGATGATCGGCTGAACCCCGGCCTCGGCCGCCACGGTCGCGAATTCCAGGGCGCCGAACATATTGGCGCTGTCGGTGATGGCCACGGCCGGCATGCGCGCGGCCGCGCATTGCGTGATCAAATCCTTGATCTTAATCGCCCCCTCGGCCAGCGAGTAGGCGGTGTGAACGCGCAAATGAACGAAATCGGCGTGCGGCATGGGACGGCCTTCGATGTGACGACTCGTGGGTATGTTCCCATAGCCACCAGGTGCCGTCACCCCCTGTCACGGCCCATGTCTGAAACCGCTATAACACCTCCAAATGACCGTCGCGCAAGGTCAGCACGCGATCCATCTGGCCGGCCAAGTCAAGGTTGTGCGTCGCCACCAGAGCGGCCAGGCCGGCGGCCTTGGCGATGCCCCGCAATTGCTCGAAAACATGGCCGGCGGTGCCGGGGTCCAAATTGCCGGTCGGCTCGTCGGCCAACAACAAGCGCGGCACATTGGCGATCGCCCGGGCAATCGCCACCCGCTGCTGCTCGCCACCGGAAAGCTTGGCCGGTCGATGATTGGCGCGCGCTTCCAACCCCACCATGCGCAGCAAATCCAAGGCCCGCGCGCCGGCTTGACGGCGGCTTAGCCCGGCGATCATCTGCGGCAAAACGATGTTCTCCAAGGCGCTGAATTCCGGCAACAGGTGATGGAATTGGTAAACGAAACCCAAATAGGCGCGGCGAGCCTGGGTGCGTGCCGCCTCGCCGGCCTGGCTGTAGTCGTGACCGTCCAGCACAACCTGTCCGGAATCGGGTTTTTCCAGCAAACCGGCGATATGCAGCAAGGTCGATTTGCCGGCACCCGACGGCCCCACCAAGGCGACGATCTCGCCAGCCTTGATCATCAGATCGACCCCGCGCAGTACCTCCAAACGGCGGCTGCCGGCGGCTTCGGGAAAAGCGCGATGGACGCCGCGCAGGGCCAGGGCTTCACTCATGGCGTAGCGCCTCGACCGGGTCCACACGCGCGGCCCTCCACGCCGGGTAAATGGTCGCCAGGAAAGACAGGCCAAGCGCCATGGCGACCACCGCCAGCACCTCGCCGGGATCGACCTCGGCCGGCAGTTTCGACAAAAAGTATATTTCGGCGGCGAACAGCTCACTGCCGGTCATCCCCTCGATGGCCCGGCGAATGCTCTCGATATTGGCCGCGAAGGCGAGGCCGAGCGCGGTGCCAAACAAAGTCCCGATCACTCCGACGCTGGCCCCGGTCAAAAAGAACACCCGCATCACCAAACCTCGGCTGGCGCCCATGGTGCGCAGAATGGCGATGCCGCGACCCTTATCCTTGACCAACATGATCAGCGACGAAATGACGTTGAAGGCGGCGACCAGAATAATCAATGTCAGGATTAAAAACATGACATTACGTTCGACCTGTAACGCATTGAAAAAGCTCGCGTTTCTCTGTCGCCAATCGACCACGCGATACCCCCCGCCGACGGCTGCGCGAATGCCCGAGGAGGCCGCCGCCGTGCCCTTGGCGTCGGTCAGGATCACTTCCAGTCCGGTGACCCCGTCGCCCATTCGAAAGAATACTTGCGAGGCCGCCAAGGGCATGAAGATAAAGCCATTGTCGTATTCATACATGCCCACGTCGAAGACACCGCCGACCCGATAGCGCTTGGCGCGCGGCAAGGTGCCCAACACGGTGGTTTGCTGAGTCGGCGAAACCAGGGTCAGTTGGTCGCCGACCGAAACGCCCAGGCGGCGCGCCAAACGCCCGCCCAACAGCACCCCGCCGGCTGCGAAATTGTCGACGGCGGCGGCGCTCAAACTGGCCGCCAACGCGGCTTTGGCCGACAGGTCGCTGGCTCTTAGCCCGCGCACCAATACCCCCGCGGCATGGCCACCGGCGGTGGCCATGGCTTGGCCCTCGACCTGCGGTAAAACCGCGAAAACGCCCGGCGTTTCGGCGACTTTCACCGCCACGCGGTCAAAATCGACAATCGGCGCGCTCTGTCCATAGACCACGGCGTGGCCGTTCAGCCCCAGAATGCGGCCAAGAAGCTCGGCGCGAAAGCCGTTCATCACCGCCATCACGATGATCAAGGTGGCGACCCCGAGGGCGATCCCCAATAAGGAAAAGCCGGCGATCACCGAGATGAAACCTTCCTGGCGACGAGCCCTTAAATAACGGAGGGCGATCAGGCGTTCGACCGCGCCAAAGGCCATCGGCTCAGCCCCCGGCCGCTGCCGTGAGTTTGGCCAGCGCCGCTTCCGGGGTCATCTCGGTGCGTTCGCCGGTCGCCCGTTCCTTGACCTCGACCACACCGTTTTTCATGCCGCGCGGCCCAACGATGATCTGCCATGGCAGCCCGATCAAATCCATGGTCGCCAACTTGGCGCCGGCGCGCTCATCACGGTCGTCCAGCAGGCAGTCGACGCCGGCCGTCTCGAATTGTTCGTGTAAATTGGCGCTGGCCTGGGCGCAGGTCGCGTCATCGGCTTTTAAATTGACCACGCCGACCTGGAACGGGGCCACCGCGGCCGGCCAAATGATGCCATCCTCATCATGGCTGGCCTCGATCACCGCGCCCACCAAACGCGACACACCAATGCCGTAGGAGCCCATGAAAACATCGACCTCGTGGCCGTCGGATGTCGCCACGCGGGCGCCCAGGGGCGCCGAATATTTGGTACCGAAATGGAATATATGGCCAACCTCGATGCCGCGGCGGCGGCGCAGGTCATCGCCCACCACCGGGCAAGTGGCCGGGTCGTGCATCTCATCGGTCGCGGCATAGGTATTGGTCCAGCGGTCGACAATCGGCTGCAAATCGCCGGCGTAATCGATGTCCTGGTCCTGCCAGGTCAAATCCTCCCAATCACGGTGATAGAACACCTCGCTCTCGCCGGTGTCGGCGAGGATGATGAACTCATGGCTGAGATCGCCGCCGATAGGGCCGGAATCGGCGGCCATCGGGATCGCCGTCAAGCCCATCCGCGCGAACGTTTTCAAATAAGCGACGAACATCCGGTTATAGGCGGCGCGCGCGGCCTCAAAATCGGTGTCGAAGGAATACGCGTCCTTCATCAAAAACTCGCGTCCCCGCATGACGCCAAAGCGCGGCCGCACCTCGTCCCGGAATTTCCACTGGATGTGATAAAGATTGAGTGGCAGATCCCGGTAAGAGCGGACATGGGTGCGGAAAATATCGGTGATCAATTCCTCATTGGTTGGCCCGTAGAGCATGTCACGCTCGTGGCGGTCGGTAATGCGGAGCATTTCCTTGCCATAATCGTCATAACGGCCGCTTTCCCGCCATAAATCCGCCGATTGGATGGTTGGCATCAAAACTTCCTGGGCGAGCGCGGCGTTTTGCTCCTCGCGCACAATTTGTTCGATTTTTTTGAGCACCCGAAAGCCCAATGGCAACCACGAGTAAATGCCGGCGCTGGCCTGCTGCACCATGCCGGCGCGCAGCATCAGACGATGCGAAACAATCTCCGCTTCCTTGGGATTTTCACGCAGAACCGGCAGAAAATATTGCGACAAGCGCATCGCTGACCTCGCTCACGGGTTGAACGGCTGTGGACGTGGCCGGGACCTTAGAGGAATTCAAGCGCCATGGGAACAACGCCCGCCGCCGCAATCACAGCCCGCTGGCCGCCCCGCGCAGGTTAAAATTAAGCAAATCGATCCAAAAACGCTCGAGCTCGCGGTAAGCACCGGTGGCCCCGGCCAATTCAAGCGTGCCGGCGCCATAACGTGACAGCGCGTGGGCTTGTTGAGCGAACATATCGGCGATGATCTGGCGCAGGTCATGGCCCTTGGCCGACAAGCGCACGCGGATCGAGCGTCGGTCGTGGGACGAACGTTCTTGCAGCAAATACCCGTTTTCGACCATTTTGCGAACGTTGTAGGAGACGTTGGAGCCAAGGTAATAACCGCGGTTGGTCAACTCGCCGACGGTCAACTCCTCATCGCTGATATTGAACAGAATCAGGGCTTGCACGTTGTTGATGTCAACGATACCGTTGCGGTCCAATTCGGTCTTTACAACCTCCAAAAATTGCCGATGGAGTCGTTCGATCAAATTGACCGTATCCAAGTAATCTTGAACGTCCAAAACCGCCCTGCGCCCCGCACAGNCTCACATCCCAATCGCTANCGTATATCACGATCCGGCCAGAAGTCGCGCAAAACATCNTGCNGTTGGGCGCGCGGATGCGCGGGCGNCGGCGGCACTGGCGCCGTATTTCAGGCTTTTTCGGCGCCCTCNACCATGCGGATGATCGCNGAAAAATCCAAAGCGCCGTTGCCGCCGTCNACAAAGCTGGCGAACAATTCCTCGGCTTTGCCGCCCATCACCGTTTGGGTCGCCGAACTACGCGCGGCATCCTGTGACAGCCGCAAGTCTTTCAGCATCATATCGGCGGTAAAGCCGGGCTGAAAATCCCGATTGGCCGGCGAGGTCGGCACCGGCCCCGGTACCGGGCAATAAGTGTTTATGGCCCAACACTGGCCCGAGGAGGTGGACGTGATGTCGAATAAGATTTGCGGGTCGACGCCCAGGTTGCGCCCCATGGTGAAGGCCTCGGCAACCCCCAGCATGGAAATCGCCAAAATCATGTTGTTGCAAATCTTCGCCGCCTGACCGTTGCCCGAACCACCAGTGTGCACGACCGTCGCGCCCATTACGTCCAAGAACGGACGCGCCGCGGCGAAAGCGTCGCTTCCGCCACCAACCATGAAGGTCAATGTGCCGGCCGCGGCGCCGCCGGTGCCCCCGGACACCGGCGCGTCCAACATATCCAAGCCGGCGTCGGCGGCCATCGCCGCGACCGAACGGGCGGGGTCCACGTCGATGGTCGAACAGTCGATCAGCAAGGCGTCCTCAACCTTGCCGACGATCGCTTCCGTGTACACCGCGCGCACCTGCGGGCCGGCCGGTAACATGGTGATCACCACGCTGCCGGCGCACGCCGCCGCCGCCGCGCTTTCAGCCACCGTGCCGCCGGCCGCGGCGAGCGCGGTCGTCGCCTCACCGCTTAAATCGAAGCCATGCACCAGGTGGCCGGCCTTGATGAGATTGATGGCCATCGGCAAACCCATGTTGCCCAGTCCGATAAATCCAATTGTCGCCATCTCCGTCCTCCCCGCCGCCGTTACGGCCGATATCTGTCACCAGGTTAATTCACGTGCGCCGGTCGGCGCGAAAAAGCTCTCAACCAAATTGTCCGATACCATCTCGACGCTGGCCGGCCGCCAGTTCGGCGATTTGTCCTTATCGACCAGCAAAGCGCGCACGCCCTCGCTGAAGTCATGGCCCGCCATGGAATGCTGCGACAGGCGATATTCCATGGTCAAGACCTCCTCGATCGAGGCCATGCGCGCACCGCGTTTCAATTGTTCATGACTGACCCGCAGGCTGGTCGGCGACTTGCCGGCGAGGGTTTGGCGGAGATCCTCGGTTAAAGGGTCCCCGCCGGCCTGAATGCGCGCCCACAGCGCACTGAAATCGGTTTCGGCGAAAAGCGCGGCGACCGCCGCCGGATCGACCGCCAAGCGACCGGCCGGCGGTGCGCCTCGAAACGGCGCCAGCACCCGATCGATGTCCACGCCGGGCTCGCCGTCCCAGGCACAGGCCCGCAACGCCGCGCGCATCGCCGCCCAATCCGCCGCCGCGACGAAATCGCTGGCCAGGCCCAACGCCATGGCGTCGCCAGCGCCAACCCGCGCGCCGGTCAGCGCCAGATAGTCGCCAAAGCCGGCGGCCAGCCGCGGCAGATACCAACCGCCGCCGACATCGGGAAACAAGCCGATCCCGGTTTCCGGCATCGCGAACAGATAACCGGGCCCGACAATTCGGTGCGAGGCGCCAGCCGACAGGCCGACGCCGCCGCCCATGGTGATACCGTGCAACAAAGCGACATAGGGTTTGGGAAAACCGGCGATGGCGGCGTTAAGCTGATATTCCTCGAAAAAGAAATCGCGGGTTAACGGCGAGGCCACGCCGCTGCGCCGTTCCTCTTGGATCGCGTGATAAATCGCCACAACGTCGCCGCCGGCGCAAAACGCCCTGTCGCCGGCGCCTTCGATCATCACCGCCTTAATCGCCGGATCAGCCGCCCAAACCGCCAATTGCGGGCGCAACAGGCGGATCATTTCCAAGGTCAGGGCGTTCAGCGCATCGCCGCGGTTGAGCGTCGCCACGCCCCATCCGTTGGCGACCTCGAACAGGACCGGCGCGGTCATTGGGCGGCGAGCAGTTTGCGCGCGATGATGACGCGCATGATCTC
>NZLB01000066.1 GCA_002694075.1 Nisaea sp. | reverse complement strand
CACCACCGCCGACGGCAAAGCCAATGGCGATTGGATGCTGCAGGACGGCATGGTTGTGCCGCTGCATCTGTTATATCCCGGCACGGCGAACGAACGGCTGTGGCTGGAGGAAGTGGTGGCGATCACGCCAGATGGCGGCCGGCCCTTGTTTTCTTGGGGTTTTGAGGCACAAACCGGCGGCGGTTAAGGGCGCCGGCGGGGAATGGCGTTGTGGTTGCAAGGCGCCGGCGGCGCTGTGCAGAATGGCCGGGCTTGGCGCAACAAACCGAGGGATCCGAGATGACCACCGCCGAATTTCAGCCTGGAGGATACCGGTTTGTACCCGGCGTTTTTCAGTATTCCGCCGGGGTCGCGGCACTGCCCGGGTTCGCCATGCGCCGGGTGCAATTCCAGCGTCTGCTGCCGCTGGCCGAAGGCTTCGCGCGGGTCGAGGCGATGATCACGGCGGCGGGGCGGCCGCTCACCGCCTTCTGCGCCTGCGAATTACGGTCGCCCGGCCAGTTTTCCGAGGACGGTTTTCGGCGCTTCAATGAAAGCTATGTCGATACGTTGTCACGCTGGGGAATTTTCGACGGCGCGACCAACCCGGTGGCGCGCAGCAATGTCTGCCCTGAGATCGGCGGCCCGTCCGAGCCGTCGTTCCACGCCTTCACCTTCACCGTCGCGCGCGCGGACGCGCCCCCGTCCTTCGTCATCGCCGGCAGCGGCGAATGCCCGGAGGGCCTCGGCAATTATCGCGACCACATCGTGCGGTTGGGCGATCTCAGCGACGCGGCGATCCTCGAAAAGGCGCGTTTCGTGCTGGGCGAGATGGAGCGCCGCCTGACCGCGCTCGGCGCCGATTGGACGGCGGTGACGGCGACCCAGGTCTATACCGTGCATGATATTTACCCCTTCCTGGCCCGCGAGATCGTCGCTCGCGGCGCCGCCCCGGCCGGCGTCACCTGGCATTTCAACCGGCCGCCGGTGGTCGATCTCGAGTACGAGATGGATTGCCGCGGCGTGCATGAGGAGTTTGTCGCCTGACCTCTCGTCTCAAGATCGCCGTCGCCGCCTACGACCGCACCCTGCCGCTGATGGCGGGCCTGGTCGAGGTCGAGGGCGTGGACGCCGACTATGTGACGGCGCCGCTTGAGGAGATCTTCGCCCGGGCCTTCGACGACCAAGCCTTTGACGTCACCGAACTGTCGTTCAGCAACTACCTCTACCTGACATCGACCGGCGACTGCCCCTATGTCGGCCTGCCGGTGTTTCCGTCGCGGGCGTTCCGGCATTCGGCGATTTACATCCGCACCGACCGCGGGATCCGCGGCCCCCGCGACCTGGCCGGCCGCGTGGTTGGCGTGCGCGAATACTCGATGACCGCGGCGCTGGTCGCCCGCGGCGTGTTGGAGGATGATTTCGGCCTGCGCGCGGCCGAAGTGCGCTGGCGCTATGGCCCGGCCGACGCGGGCGACAGCGCGCCGATTGTGCGGGTCAGACCGAATGGCGTCGAGCTCGTGCCGCTTGCCGGCGGCGCCAACCTGTCGGATGCCTTGCGCGACGGCGTCCTCGACGCGCTGGTGGCCTATAAGCCGCCGCCGGCCTTCCTCGACGGCGCGCCGAACGTCGGCCGCCTGTTCGTCGACCCCGCCGCGGTCGAGGCCGATTACGCCCGCCGCACCGGCATTTTTCCGATCATGCATCTGCTCGGTATCCGCCGCGAGATCGCCGCCCGCGACCCGCGGCTGTGCCTGCGCCTGTGCCAGGCGTTTGAAGCGGCGCGGCGCTATGCCGTCGCGCGCATTGACGAGGCCCAGGCGCCGTTCACCAGCCTGCCTTGGGCGCCCGACGAGGCGGCGCGGTCGCGGCGGGTTCTGGGCGACGGTTTCTGGTCCTACGGGGTCGCCGGCAACCGCCCTGCGCTGGAGGCCCTCTGCCGTTATTCCCATGCCCAGGGCATCGCCGCCCGACCGGTCACGGTCGACGAATTATTCGTGCCGGCGACCGTGGATTGGCTGCCGAGCTGACGGGCGTTCGATTGCCTTCAATGGCGCGATCAAACCACGTCGCAATCCCAAGGTTGCTCATGTGACCCTCTCCATTGTCCGGAACACGGTGGCTATTCTGAAAGCACACCCGACGAGCGCGACCATCGTCCCGACGCCCAGGCCCGCGTAAAACCCAACCGCGCCGTAGCCCTCTGGAAACGCCAAAACCAGGGCGGTTGGGATACCTATCGCCAAAAACCCCACGGCGTTGATGGAACGCGCTCAACCACGATGCGGCGTTAAACGTCGCGCGAAAAAAGGGTCACTTGCTGTTTCGCTAACGGAAGCCTCGGGAAAGGCCCTTTACTCGATGGTTTTATTCAATATTCCGTGAACGGAGAGATGGCGGCCCCTGCAGGACTCGAACCTGCAACATCTCGCTTAGAAGGCGAGTGCTCTATCCAGTTGAGCTAAGGGGCCCAGTTGAGCCATGGGACCGCGCCTGAGGGCCGTGGGCGGCTGGGCGTCAAGCGCCGGGCCGGTCAATGGGTCCAGCTCATCCGGCGGTTGACGGCGAAATTATCGGCGTAGGATTTGCGCTGTATTTTCCGTTCGCGGGGCTTCAGCACCAGGTAGTCGATGCCTTTGCGCTCAGCGTAGGCGACGGCTTCGGCCTCGCTCTCGAAGGTCAGGCGGATCTGCTGCGAGGTGTCGGCGGCGGCGACCCAGCCCATCAGCGGTTCCGGGCGGCGGGCGCCGGCCGGCTCGTATTCAAGGACCCAGTTCTTGGCTTTCGACCGGCCCGATTGCATGGCGGTCTTGGTGGGGCGGTAAATTCGTGCGCGCATCCTGTTCCCTCCCGGACGTGTCGCCGATTACGGTCTGACTTAAAGCCGCGCCGCGGCGGTGGTCGGGGTGGACGGACTCGAACCGCCGACATCCTGCTCCCAAAGCAGGCACTCTACCAGGCTGAGCTACACCCCGTCGCCACCTATNTACTGGAAAAGCGTCGTNATGTGAACCGGCGAGCGCCNCCCGCGACCTTATTTCAAGGGGCGGTCCAAGGCCGGNGCGNTGAGCCGGTCGCCGACCTTCAAACCCAAGCGTCCNGCGGTGCCGCCGCGNAATTCCAGCACCGCCTTAACCGGCCGACGCGAGGAAATGTGGGCGGTCGAAAAAGGCACGGTGCGCTCGACAATGCGANCGATCCGGCCATCGGCGTCAAGAAACAGCATATCCAGGGGCAGCGGGGTGTTTTTCATCCACATCACCTGNCGGGCGACAGCCGGAAAAATGAACAACATGCCGCCGTCCGGGGCNAGGTCGCGCCGCCCCATCAGGCCGCGCGCCCGNTGATCCGCGGTNATCGCCAGTTCGATTTGGAAATGGTGGCGGGCGGNGCCGCTGTCGATGGTCGCGGTCACCGTCGCCTCGCCCGCCCATGCCGGCGCCNCCCACATCAGCAGAACCAGGACCCAGGCCCGTGCCAGGCCGCGCCAGGGCGCCGGTCTCACGCCAAGACCTCCGCCGCCAAATCCTCGATGGCCGGGCGGATCGGTCCCGGCCGCGGCGCGTCGGCGAGCGTGGTGAACCAATGGTCCGGCGGGTTGCGGCCGCGCGAATGGTTCCAGGTCAGGTCGCGCAAAACCGCCTCGGCGGCGGGCGGCAACGGGCCGCTGGGTGGCGCGTGGCCGGCGATCACCCCCCAAATGCCGGTCCATGCCCGGGCCACCGCCCAGGGATTGTAACCACCGCCGCCAACCACCAAACGCCGCGGCGCTGACGGTAACAGATCACGCACCGCCGCCCAGATCGCGCCGTTGGACAGCGTTAGCTTACTTTGCGGGTCGTCGGCCAGGGCGTCGACCCCGGTCTGCAGGACCAAAGCCGCCGGCCGCCAACGTCGGGCCAGCGGCAGCACCGCCTCGGCGATCAGGAACGCCAGTTCGCTGTCGTTGAAATCGACCGGCACCGGCAGGTTGCGGGCCGCGCCGCCGGCCCGCTCGCCGCGCTTGCCGGTCCCGGGCCAGCGACCCTCCTCGTGGATCGAGACGGTCAAAACCTGTTCGTCGGCGGCGAAGGCGGCTTCCACGCCGTCGCCATGATGGGCATCCAAATCGACATACAGAATTGGCCCGATGCCGGCGTCGCGCAAAGTCAGAATGGCCAACACCGGATCGTTGAAATAGCAAAAGCCGCTGGCTTGATCGGCGCGGCCGTGGTGAGTGCCGCCGGCCGGCGAGTAAACCGTGCCGCCGGCGACCCCGGCGAGCATCTGGGCGGCCAGGATGCTGGCCCCGGCGGCGGTCGCCGGGCGCCGGAAAATCTCCGGGAAAACCGGGTTACCGTTGCGCCCGATATTGAAACGGTCGCGCACCTCCGGCGCGACTTGGCCGGTCGCCTCGGCGTCCATGATGGCGGCGATATATTCAGGGGTGTGAAAGCGCGCCAAAGCGTCGGCGCTGGCCAGCGGGCTATCGATATAGCCGGCCGGGTCGTGCCAGCCCAGCGCGGCGATCAAATCCAAGGTCGCCGACACCCGCGCGATCGATAGAGGATGGCGCCGGCCATAAATCGAATGGCGGTAGACCTCGCTGCCGATCAAAACCGGCGCCGCCGGAAAGCAGGCCGGCACCGCCACACCGTCGATCACCGCCATCGCCGAGGATTGCTGATCCATTCGCCGCCTTTCCCACGTCGCGCGTCCCGCCCACCCAAGATAGCGATAACGCTTGAAAAATCATCTGCGCGGTCGCATTTTGAGGGCTCTCGGGGGAGCCGCGGTGGCGGCTGAGAGGTTTCGAGCGGCGGGTGCCGCGATGGAACGACCCTTAGAACCTGATCCGGTTAAGCCCGGCGGAGGGAGAGGCCAATGACACGACGCGATCCGCGTCCGGCGCCGAAGCGCCGCATCCCATGACGATTTTCCGTCCCCTGACCATCGGCCTCGGTCTGCTGGCGCTGTGGCAAGCGGTGGTGTGGGTGAGCGGCGCGCCGCCCTATATCCTGCCGGCGCCGGGCGAGGTGATGCGGGCGGTCCTGGCGCGCGCCGACACCCTGGCCCTGCATGCCGGGGTAACCTTGGCGGAAATCGCCCTCGGCCTGGTGTTTGGCACGCTCTTGGGCATGGCCGCGGCGATCTCGCTGGCGGCGGCCCCGCGCCTGCGCCTATGGCTTTTCCCGGTGCTGGTCATCAGCCAGGCGCTGCCGGTTTTCGCGCTCGCGCCGATCTTGGTGCTGTGGCTCGGCTATGGCCTGGCCTCGAAAGTGGCGATGGCCGCTTTGATCATCTTTTTTCCGGTCACCGCGGCGTTTTACGACGGGCTGCGGCGCACCGACCCGCTGTGGCTGGATGTCGCCCGCAGCCATGGCTTGTCGCCGCTCGCCCAACTCTGGCGGGTGCGTTTGCCGGCGGCCCTGCCGAGCCTCGCCTCCGGTCTCCGGGTGGCGACCTCGGTCGCGCCAATCGGCGCGATTGTCGGCGAATGGGTCGGGGCCAGTGCCGGTCTTGGTTATTTCATGCTGCACGCCAATGGACGCATGCAAATCGACGTCATGTTCGCCGCCCTGCTGGTTTTGGCGGTGCTGGCGATCAGCCTGTATTTCGCGGTCGACCGCGGCCTGAAATGGGCCCTGCCCTGGGTCGCCGGCGAAGGATTTACCCACGACTTGAGGAGTTTAGGAGAATGAGGCATGGCATCTTCTGGCGGCGCCTGGCGCTGACCGGGTTATTGGTTTTGGGGGCGGCCCAAGCGCAGGCCGGCGACAAATTGACGGTGCTGCTGGACTGGTTCGTCAATCCCGACCACGCGCCCCTCATCGTCGCCCGCGAAAAGGGGTACTTCGCGGAGCAGGGCCTGGATGTCGACTTGATCGCACCGGCCGATCCCAACGATCCACCCAAACTTGTCGCCGCCGGCAAAGCCGATATCGCCGTCTCCTATCAGCCGCAACTGCATGTTCAGGTCGATCAAGGCTTGCCGTTGAAACGCATCGGCACCCTGGTCGCCACCCCGTTGAACAGTTTGGTGGTGCTGGCTGACGGGCCGATCGGCGAAATCAGCGATCTGAAGGGCCGCAAGGTCGGCTATTCGGTTGGCGGGTTCGAGGACGCTTTGTTAGCGGCAATGCTGGCCCGCCATGGCCTTGGCCTGGCCGATATCGAACTGATCAATGTCAACTTCTCGCTATCGCCGTCTCTCATCTCCGGCCAAGTCGACGCGGTGATCGGCGCGTTCCGTAACTTCGAGCTGAACCAGATGGATATCGTCGAACGGCCGGGCCGCGCCTTTTATGTCGAAGAGGAAGGTGTGCCGCCCTATGACGAGCTGATCTATGTCGCCAATACCGCGGCCCTGGACGACCCGCGCCTGCCACGCTTTTTGGCGGCGGTCGAGGCGGCCACACAATTTCTGATCAATCACCCGGAAGCCGCTTGGAAGCTGTTCATCGGCGCCCACAAGGATCTCGACGACGAATTAAATCGCCGCGCCTGGCGCGACACCCTGCCCCGTTTCGCATTGCGGCCGGCGGCGGCGGATGACGGCCGTTACACCCGATTCGCGGCCTTNTTAGCGGAACAAAAACTGATCAAAAAAGCCCTTAAAGCNGAGGCCTATACAGTCGACCTCCAGTGACCNCTTAAGTTTCGGGAATAACGCTCAAGGCGATCGATTGGTCCAGNGATTCATAATCGTGATAGCCGATCACTTCATAGATTTCCTTGNGCGTCATNATCTGATCGAGGAAGGCGCCCTGCCCNCCATGCGCCGCCAAATGGCGATAGCAGGCGTCGATCCGGTCGGCGGCGGCGCGCAGGGAAGTGACCGGCCAAATGACGATGGCGAAACCGAGCGCCTGGAATTCGGCGGCGCTGAGATAAGGGGTTTTGCCGAATTCGGTCATATTGGCCAGCATCGGCGCATCGACGGCGGCGGTGAATTGAGCCATCGCGTCGGCGTCGATCAGGGCCTCGGGAAAAATCACATCGGCGCCGGCGGCGCGATACATTTGCGCCCGCTTGATCGCCGCCTCCAGGCCTTCCGAGGCGATGGCGTCGGTCCGCGCGATGATGCGCAAATGTCGGCGCGCCTTGACGGCGGCGGCGATTTTGGCGGCCATCGCTTCCGGCTCGGCCAGGCGTTTATCGGATAGATGCCCGCATTTTTTGGGCAGAATTTGATCCTCCAACTGGACCGCGGCGGCGCCGGCGTCCTCCAGATCGCGCACCAGACGCATGACATTGAGCGCCTCTCCGTAGCCGGTGTCGCCGTCGACAATGAGCGGCAGGTCGCTGGCCCGGGTAATTGAGCGCACGAACACCATGACCTCCTCGATGGTCATGACGCCCAGATCGGGCAGGCCTAGATTGGCCGATACCGCCCCGCCCGACAGATACAGCGCCTCGAACCCGGCCCGTTTGGCGAGCAGCGCCGACAAGGCGTTATGCGCCCCCGGGGTTTGTAGAATTTCCGGCCGCCGCCACAAGGCTTCCAGCCGGTCGCCCGCCGGCACCGATGATTTCCCGCTGTCGAACCAAGTCATGCGCTTTCTCCCCTCGCCCAAACGCGCCGCCACAGTTCCAGATCGCGAGGTGAATTGCAAAGGGCGCGGCGGAAAGGTACTTTAGCCATAGTAAAGCAACAAAAAACCCGGGTTAAACGGGAGGTGCCCATGGCCATCAAAAGTATTCTCGTTCACGTCGCCAACGATCCCCGTCACGAGGACCGTTTGAATTTCGCCGTCGATCTATGCCGGCACGTCGCCGGCCATTTGGAGGTGGTGTTCACGGTCGACCCGATCACCATGCCGGCCGGCGCCGCCGGCCGCGCCGCCTCCAACGCTTTTTTGGCCGAGGCGCGGGCGATCGCGCACGAACGCGCCGAAACCTTGCGCCAAACCGTCGCCGATCATTTCTCGGGCAGCGACCTTTCCTATGAATTCCAAATCGTGACCGGCGATCAAGTCAAAGAATTGGCGCGCCGCGCCCATCTCGCCGATTTGGTGATCGTCGGCCAAAGCCCCTTCGCCGGCGATGATCATGTGGTCGTCAAAAAGATGGAAAACCTGGTGATTCACACCGGCTGTCCGCTGTTGGTGCTGCCCTTCGCCGGCGCCTACCCCGGCGATATGGCCGATTTTTGTCGCCGTATTCTGGTCGCCTGGGATTATGGCGCCCCAGCGATCAAAGCGGTGCGCGGCGCGCTGCCGTTATTGGCACGCGCCGACACGGTGACCGTGGTCACCAACACGCCGGCCAAAGGCGACGATCTCAACGGCACCGTACTTGGCCGCTATTTGAGCCTCCATGACGTGCACGCCGATATCCGCGCGACCATTGATCCCGGCGCCGATATCGGCGACCAACTATTGGCCCAAGCCCATGATGCCAGGGCCAGCCTGGTGGTGATGGGCGCCTTCGGGGGGCTCATCCTGATCGAGCATTTCTTTGGCGGCTTCACCGAGCATGTTTTGGAGCGCACCGACGTGCCAGTTTTCATGGCCCACTAAAGCCGCGCGGTCGTTAGCCCGCCGGCGGATGGAACATCGCCAGGTTTAATGGGACCGACGGGCCAAGCCAGATCACCAAATCGGTGTGGTCGCGCCAGTCCTCCCCGCTAAGTCCGTGCACGAGAACGGTCAAGCCGCCGCGATGACGGGCCAGCCAGGGCACGATCTGACCGAATTGGGCCGGGGTGAATGCCACCTGATAACTGAACCGGGGATGTGGGCCGACCGGTTTTTCATGGAACCGGCCCATTTCGATATCGAAATTCTCTTCGATCAAGTTGCGAAGCGCCCAGGCTTGGTCGCGGGTCGCGGCGTCGAAATAGACATGCGCGTGGTAGCCGGTCACCACCACCGCCGCGGCCTCCTGCGACCGCGCGCTCATCCGCCGGCGGCCTCGCCCCGCGCCGCCGCCTCCAGGGCCGCCCAATCGGGCGACGTGTCATGGGTGCTGGCGATCATATGGGTTTCGCGCCCTTTGATCAGCATGCTGATGGCGTGGTTATAGGGCGCCGCCATGCCGAGGGCGTCGGCCTCGCGGACAATCGCGCCATTGATGGCGTCAATTTCGGTTTGGCGACCTGATTCCATGTGTTGCTGCATGGATGGTTGGGTGTATTTGAGGCGGCAGTAGTCCTTCAGATAAGCGAACGGATCGGGATGCGGCGCCAAAGTGATGTTTTTGGCCTTCGCCACCGCCACCGCCTCTTCCAGGATCTTGGTCTGCATTAAATCGGTTTCCTCGAGGCGTGCCATCTGCCCCATGCGCAGCCCGGTGATCGCGCAGATCGGGTTGAGCGCGCAATTGTGGATCAGTTTTCCCCACAACACGCCGACGATATTATCGGTCACCTGGCCATTTAGGCGCCCGCCGGTGATCGCCGCCGCCACCATGTCAACGCGCTGACTGCGCCGTCCGTCCAGTTCACCGACCCAGGTGATCGCCTCCAAACTGTGGGAGCTATGGCGGGTGGCGCCGAGCCCGGTCAACGCCGCGCTGTGATAGCTGACCCCGGCGAGCACCCGTTCGGCGCCCAAAACCTCGGCCAGGATCTCCACATTGCCGATGCCGTTTTGCAAGGTGATGGCACAGCCGTTATCGGCCAACACCGCTTTCGCGCTTTCGGCCGCCGCGCGGGTGGCGTTGATATCGGTTTGCACGAACACCAGATCGGCTTTGCCAACTGCCGCCGGGTCGGTGGTCGCCGGCAACCGCACATGGCGGTCGCCGGTCAGACCGGTGATATGCAGACCATCGCGATTGATGTGATCGACATGGTCTTGGCGAATATCCAACAGCGTCACATCGGCGCCGGCCTCGGCCATGGCGCCGCCGTATAATCCGCCCATGGCGCCGGCGCCGATGATGCAAATGCGCATCGCATCCCTCCCTAATTGCGTGCCTGGACCTGTTTCAAGATCCTTCCCTGGCGTTTTAGGATGACCGCGCTGAGGGGGGCAAGGCGAAAGCCACGCCCCTCGACCGTAGCCAACCAGGGTTCGAGCACGTCCAGGGTGGCGTCGCGCGGGTGACCGATGGCGACCGCGCTGCCGCGCGCCCGGGCCCGCGCCTCGGTTTCGGCTAAGCGGACCATCACCTCGTCGGCGAGGTCGGTATTGTCCAGGAAGACATCGCGGGTGGTCGCCGGCAGGCCGGCGGCGCGGGCGCTGGCGTAAGCGACCGACCGGTTGGTGGTGAGGGAATCCAAAAACATCAACCCGCGGGCGCCGGCCGCGGTCATGACCTGGTCCATGGCGTCGCGGTTAGCGGTCAGCCGGCTGCCCATGTGGTTGTTAAACCCGACATAGCCATCGAACCGGGTGAGGTTCCACATCAACCGTCGACGCATCTCCGCCGCGCCTAAGCGCGCGTCCAGCACATTGGGCCCGGGATCGCTGTTGAAGCCCATCGGCTGCATCGGGATATGAACCCATATTTCATGTCCACGGCGGCGCGCCGCATGGCTCTGCCGGGCGACATTCTCGGCGTAGGGCAGAAACGCCAGGGTCAACGGTCCCGGCAGGGCGGCGGCGCGGTCGCTGCGGCGGCGCGCCACTCCCATGTCGTCGATCACGATGGCGATCAAGGGGCGGTGATCGTCCCGCCGGTCAAGCGGCACCCGAGTGGCGGTGGCGACCGGCGGCGGCGATGGCGATTGGCTGGCGCGTGGAGCGCTGACGGCGGGAACCGGCGGCGTGGACGGCGGCGGTGTCGCCGCCGCCAGGGTTGGCGTCGCCGATAGCCGAGCAGCCGCCACCGGCGACGTGGGCGCCGCCGCCGGCACCGCCGCCGCCGCATGGGGGACGCTGGCGCGCGCCGCCTCAGGCACCGGCATGCTGAACCAAATGCCGGCCGCGACACCGGTCAAAAACAACCCGGCGGCCCCGGCCGCGCAGGCGAGGAAGGTTAAAAAACGGCCCAGCGCCGAACCGTTTTTGCCCCGGCGGTCTCGCCGCTGATCGCCGCCCGCTGGTGACATCCAGTTTCTAGCCTTCCGCGCGTTTCGATGAGTTGTTATAACACACTCACGCATATTTGCGATACTGGCTTAAGTTTTCTGGGTAGCCCCCTGTAATGTTTGTCTTAATAGACAATTATGATAGTTTCACCTACAACCTGCTGCATTTCATGGGCGAGCTGGGCGCGGAGGTCGTCGTTCATCGTAACGACAAGGTGACCGTCGAGGCGGTGATGGCCGCCAACCCCACCGGCATCGTGCTTTCGCCAGGTCCCTGCGACCCGGATAGGGCGGGTATCTGTTTGGACCTGGTGATGGCGGCGGCCGCCGCCGAACTGCCCTTGTTGGGCGTTTGTCTCGGTCACCAAACGATTGGTCAAGCCTTTGGCGGGCGGGTGGTGCGCGCGCCGGTGCCGATGCATGGCAAGATCAGCGCCATGCGCCATGACGGCGCCGGTGTTTTCGAGGGCCTCACAAATCCGTTCGAGGCCACCCGCTATCACTCGCTGATGATCGCACGCGACAGCGTGCCGGCGGCGTTGACGGTGACCGCCGAGACCGATGACGGCTTGGTCATGGGGCTGCGCCATAACACCTTGCCGATTCATGGCGTGCAATTTCATCCGGAAAGCATTGCCTCACAGAACGGCCATCGCCTGCTCGCCAATTTCCTGGCCCTCGCCGGCTTCACCGGCACGGCCATGCACCCGATTGACACCCTTGAACATCGTTTACGGAAGACCGGCACATGAGCGGTGACGCCGAAGCCATGAAACCCTTGCTGGCGGCGGTTGCCGGCGGCCGCGCGCTGGCCGCCGAGGAAGCCGCCGCGGCTTTTGAGATCATCATGTCGGGGGACGCCACGGCGGCTCAGATCGGGGCCTTTTTGATGGCCCTCAGGGTGCGCGGCGAAACCGTCGAGGAAATCGCCGCGGCGGCTCAAGTGATGCGCGATAAGGCCCTGCGCATCGACGCGCCGGCCGGGGCGGTCGATACCGTCGGGACCGGCGGCGATGCCTCGGGCACCTACAACGTATCCACGGCCAGCGCCTTCGTGGTCGCCGCCGCCGGCGTGCCGGTGGCCAAACACGGCAACCGCGCGCTGTCGTCCAAATCCGGCGCCGCCGATGTGTTGACCGCCCTCGGCATCAACATCGACTGCGACATGGCCTCGGTCCGGGCGGCCCTGTGGGAGGTCGGCATTTGTTTCCTGATGGCGCCGCGACACCATAGCGCCATGCGCCATGTCGGACCGGCGCGGGTCGAGCTGGGTACCCGGACGATTTTCAACCTGCTGGGACCGCTCGCCAATCCGGCAATGGTCAGCCGCCTATTGGTCGGGGTCTATGCCCGCGAATGGGTCGAACCGGTGGCCCATGTGCTGGACCGCCTCGGCGCCAGCGACGCCTGGGTGGTCCATGGCAGCGACGGTTTGGACGAAATCACCACCACCGGGCCGAGCCATGTGGCCGAGTTACGCGGCGGCAAGGTGACCTGTTTCGATATCGCGCCCGGCGATGTCGGTTTGGCGGAGGCCGCCCCGGCCGATCTCAAGGGCGGCGATCCGACCGCCAACGCCGCCGCGTTGACGGCGGTGCTGGAGGGTGCCGCCGGCGCCTATCGTGATATCGTGCTAATCAACGCCGGCGCGACCCTGGTGGTCGCCGGTAAGGCCGATGACCTGGCCGCCGGTGTCGCTCTCGCGCGGCAGATGATCGATAGCGGCGCGGCCCGCGCCAAACTGGCCGATTTGGTGGCGATCACCAATCGGCCGGCCTAGGAGACCGAGATGGCGGATATTCTGGCCCAGATCTGTGACGACAAACAGGCCGAGGTGGCCGCGCGCAAGGCCCGCCAACCGCGTGCCGCGCTGGCCGACGCCATCGCCGCCGCCCCGCCGCCGCGTGGCTTCGCCGCGGCACTGCGGGCGGCGGCCGCCGGCGGCTATGGCTTGATCGCCGAAATTAAGAAGGCCTCGCCCTCGAAAGGCTTGATCCGCGCCGATTTCGATCCGCCGGCTCTGGCTCGCGCCTACCGTGACGGCGGCGCCAATTGCTTGTCGGTGTTGACCGACGAGAAGTATTTTCAAGGCCATGACGATTATCTGGTGGCCGCCCGTGCGGCGGTGGACCTGCCGGTCCTGCGTAAGGATTTCATGGTCGACGCCTATCAGATCGACGAGGCGCGGGCGCTGGGTGCCGATTGTATTCTGTTGATCATGGCCGCGCTCAGCGACGAGCAAGCGGCGGATTTTGAGGGCCGCGCCTTCGAATTGGGCATGGACGTTCTGATCGAGGTCCACGACGCCGCCGAATTGGCGCGGGCCGGCCGTCTCTCCTCGCCGTTGCTGGGCGTCAACAACCGCAATTTGAAAACCATGGTCACCGATATCGCCCAGACCGAAATTCTGGCCGCCGCGGCGCCGGACGGACGCCTGTTGATTTCCGAAAGCGGGCTTTACGCGCCGGCCGATTTGGCGCGCATGGCGGCGGTGGGCGCCCGCTGTTTCCTGGTCGGCGAGTCGCTGATGCGCGCCGACGACGTGACCGCCGCCACCCGCGCGCTGTTGGCCGCGCCCCTGCCGGTCGCGGTGTGACATGGGCGATTTGACCCATTTCGACGGCGACGGCCGCCCGACCATGGTCGATGTCTCGGCCAAACCGGCGACCGAACGGGTGGCGGTGGCCGCCGGCCGCATCACCATGGCGCCGGCCACCCTGGCCCGAGTCCTCGACCGGGGGATCGCCAAGGGCGATGTGCTGACCATCGCCGAACTCGCCGGCATCATGGGCGCCAAGCGCACCGCCGATTTGATCCCCCTGTGTCATCCCCTGGGTCTGACCGCGGTTTCGGTCAGTCTAATCCCCGACCCCGCCGCCGCCGCCATCGAGATCGAAGCGACCTGCAAGGTCGGTGGTCAAACCGGCGTCGAGATGGAAGCGCTAACGGCGGTCTCGGTTGCCGCGCTGACGGTCTATGACATGTGCAAGGCGGTGGATCGGGCGATGGTCATCTCGGATATCCGGCTGCGCCATAAGTCGGGTGGCAAATCGGGCACCTTCGATGGTGCGTGAGACCCCGCCCGGCGACTTGATGTCGGTGGACGCGGCGCGCGCCGCGATCATCGCCGACATCGCCCCGCTGGCGCGCGAGGATATCGCCCTCACCGATGGCTTGGGCCGGGTACTCGCCGAACCTTTGGTGGCGCGGCGCAGTCAGCCGCCGATGGCGGTCTCGGCGATGGACGGTTTCGCCGCCCGCAGCGCCGACGTGGCGGCGGTGCCGGCGGTCTTGACCCAGATCGGCGCGGTCCAGGCCGGTGGCGCCTTCGACAGCACCGTCGGCCCCGGCCAATGCACGCGGATTTTCACCGGCGCGCCGGTGCCTGACGGCGCCGACACCATCGTTATCCAAGAAGACACCACCCTCGACGGCGACCAGGTGACGGTGCGCGAGGGCGCGCCGGCTGGCCGCTATATTCGCCCGGCCGGCCTCGATTTCAACGCCGGCGACACGGTCCTGCCGGCTGGCCGCTTGCTAACCGCCCGCGATATCGGCCTGGCCGCCGCCCTCAATTACCCGTGGTTGCCGGTGCGCCGCAAGCCACGGGTGGCGATCCTGGCCAGCGGCGATGAAATCGTTCGGCCCGGCGAACCGGTCGGCGGCCAGCAAATTGTCAGCTCCAACAGTTACGCCCTGGCCGCCATGGTTACGGCCATGGGCGGTGAACCGGTGGTCCTCGGCATCGCCGGTGACAGCGCCGAGGCGCTCCGCCAGACCGCCCGCGCGGCACGTGGTTGCGACCTGTTGGTGACCAGTGGCGGCGCTTCGGTTGGCGACCATGATTTGATTCAAAGCGCCCTCGGCAGCGATGAGGACCCGCACTACCGCCTTGATGTCGGCTTTTGGCGAATCGCCATGCGCCCTGGAAAACCGCTCATCTTCGGGCGCTACGGGCCAATTCCCATGCTGGGACTACCAGGGAATCCCGTGTCGACCGTGATTTGCGCCATGATTTTCCTGCAGCCATTGGTCGACCGCCTTTTAGGCTTGCCGGTGACCGAAGCGCCGCGGGCGCCGGCGATCCTTGATCGCGATTTGGCGGCCAACGACCGGCGTCAAGATTACCTGCGCTGTCGGTTGGAGACGGATGAAAACGGCGCCCTGCGCGCGCATCCGTTTTCACGCCAAGACAGCGCCATTCTCTCGCTCATGGCGGCGGCCGACGGATTGTTGGTGCGGCCGCCGTTCGATCCGGCACGGCGGGCCGGTGAAAAGGTCGAAATTCTGCGATTCGCGTCGACCGCGTGGCGTTTTTAGGCCCGGCGACAATCTCAAAACCGGGGATTACCGCCGGATTTACGCGCATGCCGTGCCATCC
>NZLB01000065.1 GCA_002694075.1 Nisaea sp. | reverse complement strand
GTGACCCATTAAAAAAATCATCGCCGGTGTGGTGATTTGCCTGGTCATCGGGGTCAGTGTTTTCTTCTTATGGGGGCCGCCAGCACTGAACCGTGACCTTTGCGGTGGTGACGCGGCCTGCGTGACGGCCCAGCGCGCGGACGGCCGGCCGCGCCAGCTAACCTTTGGTAAAACCGCTATTTCTGGCTTGGCCTATGACCCGGTGGGTGGACAGGCGATCTTCGCGTTGGCCACCGTCAAGGATAACAGTTTCGGCTTTGTGCCGGCGATTAACGCACCCGGGAAATTCAGCGGCTTTCGCTTCTATCGGATCGATCTCGCCGACCCGAATCTGGCGGCCGCCCCGCTGGCCATCCCGCCACAGATCGCGGTGACGGCTTTTGGGGTTACCGGCGCGGGCGATGCGCTGGTCTTCGGCGACGCCAACGGCCAATTGCGGCGGTTTGATTTCGCCACGCAAGCGCTGACCGCCCACCGCCTGCGTGGCCGTGGGGCGACCACGGATGGTACCGAAATCATCACCGTGGTGGATGTCTAGGGGGCCGATGACGCGGTGATTTTCCGGTCCGTCGATGGCTATCTCATGCCGGCGGGCGGGCTCTATGTCCATAATCTCTATCGCTACGCGCTCACGACGCGCGAAACCACGATGGTCACCGATCACCCCTTTTACACCGGCCTTGGCGATGAGGCGGCGGATGACGCCGCGCGGATTGAGCGATTTCGGAACAGCGCGGTTTTCTTCCCCGGGCCGAAGAACCGGGTGCGTCTTNCCGATGGCCGCGGTCGCTACCCGCNGANGCCGGCGANCGGCGAAGGCAAAATCGTCGTTCACCATGTGCTGCCCTTGCGCTGGGNNGACGGCCGGCGTGAATTNGCTGTCGTGTTCTCGGACTGGTCCGGCGGTAGCGGGACGTTTTTCAGCCTGGCGATTTTCCCCGACGGCGCCGAGGTCTTCACCACACGGATATTTTTAGGGGATCGGATCGGNGTCGACAGTCTTCGCCGGGCCGCTTTGGACCGACGCCAGCCGGCCGATTATCGCCTTGCCGTCACCTTGCGCGANCGGCGTTCCAANCAAGCCTTCGCTNACAAGCCGACCGTGCTGGCGACGCGATATTNCGAAGTCACTGACGGACAATTGNTCGAGGTGCCGNCGCCGCCGTCCTAATTTGGCGANCATCGGCTCTTNTGCGCACACAAAAATCGCCTTCCGCGGCGAAACTCCGTATACAGAGCGCGCGAAGCGAAAGGCGATGGCGACGATGAGCGACACGGCACTTGTTCTTTTTTCNGGCGGTCAAGACTCGGCGACCTGTTTGGCCTGGGCACTGGACCGGTTCCAGCATGTCGAAACCATCGCTTTCGACTATGGTCAGAACCACCGCGTCGAATTGGCGGTCCGTGGCGCGTTCTTGGCGGCCTTACGCGCGGCCTATCCGGCGTGGGCGACGAAGTTGGGCGGCGACCANGTGATCGACATGGGCTNGCTGGCGACGATCAGCGATACCGCGCTGACCCATGACCGCGCCATTGAGATGACCGAGGCCGGTTTGCCGAACACCTTTGTGCCGGGGCGCAACCTGATGTTTTTCACGACCGCCGCGGCGGTCGCCTATCGCCGTGGCGCGCGCCATTTGGTGGGCGGCATGTGCGAGACCGATTATTCCGGCTATCCCGATTGCCGAGACGACACCTTAAAGGCGTTGCAGGTGGCGCTGACCCTCGGGCTCGACCGGCGGACCACCGTGCACACACCGTTGATGTGGCTGGACAAGGCGGCGACTTGGCAAATGGCCTGGCGGTTGGGCGGCCAGGTCTTGGTCNAGATGCTCGTCGAGCATACCCATACCTGTTATCGCGGGGTGCGCGACCGGCGCCATGATTGGGGCTATGGCTGCGATGATTGTCCGGCCTGCGAATTGCGCAAGAGCGGCTGGNCGCGCTTCGCCGCCGACCGGGAGAAGCGCGGTGACCTATAGCGTCAAGGAAGTCTTCTACACCCTTCAGGGCGAAGGCGNGAACGCGGGNCGGCCGGCGGTGTTCTGTCGTTTCGCGGGCTGCAACCTNTGGTCCGGGCGCGAGTCCGACCGNGCCCAGGCGATNTGCCAGTTCTGCGACACCGATTTTGTCGGTACCGATGGNCCCGGNGGCGGTAAATTCGCGAANGCGGNGGCGCTCGCCGCCCATGTTGACGGGTTTTGGCCGGCCGCCCCGGGCGGGCGCAAACTGGTGGTGTGCACTGGCGGCGAACCGGCGCTGCAAATCGACGAGGGGCTGGTTGACGCGCTGCATGGCCATGGTTTTGAGAT
The DNA here is from genome assembly GCA_002694075.1 of Nisaea sp. GTDB lineage: Bacteria > Pseudomonadota > Alphaproteobacteria > Thalassobaculales > Thalassobaculaceae > TMED26. The sequence goes on along the minus strand of NZLB01000065.1, from coordinate 29,926 downwards.
CGCCATCGAGACCAATGGTACGCTGGCCCTGCCGGCCGGCATCGACTGGATTTGTGTGAGCCCCAAGGNCGGCAACGCGCTAAACGTCACCGCCGGCGATGAGCTCAAGGTGGTCTTTCCGCAGGCCGACATCGACCTGGCGGGCTTGGCCGCGCTGCCGTTTACCCATCATTTATTGCAACCAANGGACGGCCCCGNCCGGGCCGCNGCCGAAGCCGCNACAGTGCGCGCCTGTATGGCCGATCCGCGCTGGCGTTTGTCGGTGCAAACCCATAAATATCTCGGCTTTGATTAATACNTGCGATTGAGGGCTCTCGACCATGACCGCCGATACCGACCGCCTGTCCACTTTGACCCAACTGGGCGCCGCCGCCGACATGCCGGACAATCCCGAAGCCGCGGTGCTGGAACGTGTCGCCAATGGCCAAAGCGGCGTTGATTATGTNGTCCGTTTCACCTGTCCCGAGTTCACCTCGCTNTGTCCGATGACCGGTCAGCCGGANTTCGCCCATTTGGTGATCGATTATGTGCCCGAGGATTGGTTGGTGGAGAGCAAGTCCCTGAAGCTTTTTTTGGGCGCCTTTCGCAACCACGGNGCCTTTCATGAAGATTGCACGGTGATGATCGCCCGCCGCTTGGTCGATACCCTGGCGCCGAAATGGCTTCGCATCGGCGGGTACTGGTATCCGCGCGGCGGCATTCCGATCGATGTGTTTTACCAGACCGGGCCGGTGCCGGCNGATGTGTGGTTACCCGACCAGGGGGTGCCGCCCTACCGCGGCCGCGGCTAAGCGCCGGTCAATAGATCGTCACGCCGCTGTCGACCGATAGGACCTGGCCGGTGGTGATACGGCTTTCATCGGCCGCTAGATAGACCGCCATATGGGCGATGTCCAAGGGCTCGCCGAGGCCGAGTAGATGCTGGTCGCCGACCGCTTTGATCTCGCTGCTGCCGGCCAGCAATTTCTTGACCCTATCCGACAAGGTCACCGAGGGAGCGATGGCGTTCACCCGGATTTTATGCGGTGCGTATTCGACCGCCATTGAGCGCGTCATCGAGGCGATGCCGCCCTTGGCGGCGGTGTAACAATCGCGCCCCGGCAAGGCCATCAGAGCGACATTGGAGGCCATATTGATGACCGAACCGCCGCCCGCCTTGATGATCTCGGGGATGGCCAGTTGCGAGCACAAGAAGGTGCCGTNAAGGTCGACCTTGATGACACGCCAGAATTCTTCCTCNGGCGCCTCGGTCACCGGGCCGTCNTGCAGGGTTGAGCCACCGGCGTTGTTGTGCAGCACGTTCAGGCCGCCAAACGCCTCAACCGTCGTGGCGACGGCGTTGGCGACGCTGGCCCGGTCGGTGACATCGGTCGCCATGAACAAGGCATCGCCGCCGCTATTGCCGGCCGCCGCCTTGGCCAGCTGGGCGGTTTCGGCGCCAAGGGCGCGGTNGATCTCGGCGANCACCACTTTGGCGCCTTCCTCCGCGAAGCGCAGGGCGGTGGCCCGGCCGATGCCGCCACCGCCGCCGGTGATGAGTGCGATTTTCCCTGTTAGACGGCTCATGACCAGCCCCCCCTTGCCCGTGTTTGCCGACACCGCTTGGCGCGGCCTCCGGTGATTAGAAGTTTCACACCGGCATCCGTCAAGCCGCACCGCCGGGGGCGCACCGGGCGACTGAATTGGCGATTGTCCGGCCGCCGCCGCTTGCCGTAGTCTGCCGGCGGTCAAAGTGACCCGGCGGTAACTTTTAAGAGCGCCATAGGAGGAGAGCGAACCATGGCTGTTTATATGATCTTGGAAGCGGATGTGCACGCTCCCGAAGCCTATGAGAAATATAAACAAGCGGCGCCTCAATACGTGGCGCGCCATGGCGGCGAATATTGCGTCCGCGGCGGCGAGAGCACTGTTTTCGGCGGCGATTGGCAGCCCGGCCGGGTGGTGATGTTGAAATTCCCCAGCCGGGCGGCCTATGACGCCTTCATGGACGATCCCGACTATCGTCCCTGGCGAGAAAAGCGCGAGGCCATGACAACCATCAAGAAATGGGTCGTGATCGACGGGGTGTGACGGCGCGGCACGCTTGTCACGGCACGCCGGGGGTTGCTACCCTTTACGTCTAGATGTGAAGGAGGGGCGATATGCAAAAGGTTTCCGACAGCTTCGACCTGGACCGAGTCGAGTGGCGACGGGTCACCGATCCCAAGTGCACCGCGTTCAAGGTCGATTTCGAATATAGTTTGCTAGGTTATGACCTGGACACGGGCCGGCTCGACATGTTGCTGCGCTACGCCGAACAGGGTCATTGTCGGCGCCATCGTCATATCGCCGCGACCGTTACCCTGGTTCTCGAGGGTGAGCAGTTCATGACCGAGACCCAGCCTGACGGGAGCGTCAAATCGGTTCACCGCCGCCAGGGCGATTACGCCATGGCCCCGCCCGACGCTCTGCCCCATGACGAGTGGGGCGGCGATCATGGCGGCACCGTTCTGTTGTCGATGCAAGCGGTCGACGGTGTGCTGTTCGAGTATTTCGACGAAAATATGGAAAACCCGTTCACCGTGTCGATCGAACAATATGTCGACCATTGGAATCGCGGCACCGTGCATGGGGCCGCCGCCTAGGCGCCGTCACCGCGTCAGTACCCGTTAAAGAGGTTTAACCATGCCCGATACCGCCCCACCGCGTTATTCGCCCTTGGTTCCACCGGATATGCAGGACGAGATTTTCTGGGCCGACGGGCGCGCGCCCGAAGACGAGCGTCTCTGGGTGCCGGTCGGTCCCGGCCGCTGGTCACGGCCTTTGTGCTTTAACGTCAGCCAGGGCTATTGGGTGCATTTGACCAAGGTCACCGAGGCTGGCGTGGTATCACGCCACCGTCATCCGGCGCCGGTCCATGGTTTTGTCCTGGAGGGGCGCTGGCGCTATCTGGAGCGTGACTGGGTGGCGACCGCCGGCAGTTATTTGTACGAGCCGCCAGGCGACGTGCACACCCTGGTGGTCGATCCCGGCGACAGCATGGTGACCTTGTTCCACAACACCGGCGCGCTGCTATATTGCGACGAGGACGGCCAGGTCACCGGCACCACCGATGTTTTCGACCGCATCGCCGTCGCCCGGCGCCATTTCGAAGAGGTCGGCCTTGGCGCCGATTACGTGAAGCGGTTTATTCGCTAGTGGGCCTAGGGCCCGGCGTTGCCGCGCCGCGGCAATTCCAAGTCGCGGTCGATATAGGCGTTGATCACGAAGCCCAACCCAATCATCACCGTCAACATCACCGTACCGCCGTAGGAGATCATCGGCAGTGGCACGCCGACCACCGGGATCAGGCCCATCACCATGGCGATATTGATGAAAACATAAAGGAACAGCGCCACCGTCATGCCGCCGGCGGTCAACTGGCCGAAGCGGTTGCGGCAGCGCAGGGTGATCACGAGGCCATAGGCGATCACCAAAAGGTATAAGCCGATCAAGGTGAGCCCGCCGATCAAGCCCATTTCCTCGGCCAACATCGTGAAAATGAAATCGGTCTGCTTTTCCGGCAAAAAGTTGAGATGGCTTTGGCTGCCTTGCCCGAAACCCTTGCCCCAAATACCGCCCGAGCCGAGGGCGATTTTAGATTGCAAGATGTGATAGCCGGCGCCCAACGGGTCGCTGCCCGGGTCGAGAAAGGTCAATACCCGTTTCTTTTGATAGTCGCGCAGGAATTGCCAAGCGATGGGAATGGTCGCCAACGTCAATACCCCGACCAGCGCGAACTTCCACCACCGCACCCCGGCGAGGAAAAAAATCGCCGCCGCCCCCATGACAAGCATCAGCGCGGTGCCGAGGTCGGGTTGGCGCAGAACCAGGGCAACCGGCGCCAGGACCATCGCCACCGGCACGATCAAATAGGTGATGCGTCCGGTTTCCTCATAGCTGCAGCCGTGGAAATAGCGGGCCAGCGCCAAGACCAAGGCGATTTTCATCAGTTCCGAAGGCTGCAGGCGAACCACCCCAAGGTCGATCCAGCGTTGCGCGCCCATGCCGATTTCGCCGGCCACCTCGACCCCAACCAAGAGCGCCAGCACAAAAGCATAGCCGAGATAGGACCAGCGCAGCCAAAAGCCGATCGGAATCACCGCCACCACCACACAAAGCCCAAAGGCGACCCCAAAACGAATGGCCTGGCGCAAAGCCCAGGGCGTCCAGCTTTGATCCGCCGCTGAATACAGCATGGCCAGGCCGACACAGGCGATCAGGGCAACCAGTAAAAGCATGCCCCAATTGACCTGCAGGAATCTTTGGCTAAGGGTCAAATCCGGGGGGTTGAGCCGGCTTTCGTAGAGCGAGGTCCGCACCATGACGATCAAGCCTTGTCCGGCTGGTCGGGCGCCGCGCGCCCGGCGGTGGTGCGGCTGAGCGGGTCGAGTTGCAGGGCGCCGAGCAAAATATCGCGCGCGATCGGCGCCGCCATCGATGAGCCGCTGCCGCCATGTTCGACCACCACGGCGGCGGCGTAGCGTGGCTCGTCGATGGGGGCGAAACCGACAAATAGGGAATGGTCGCGGTCGCGCCAAGGGCGGTCCTCATTACGCAGAATACCGGCTTGGCGTTCGGCCAAGGTGATGCGTTTGACCTGCACGGTGCCGGTCTTGCCGGCCATTTCCCAATTGTCGCGGCCAATGGCGGCCCGCCGGGCGGTGCCCAACGGGCCGGTGGTGACCGCCGCCATGCCTTTGGCGATGACCGCCAAATGGGCCGGCGCGATGGCCAAGCCGGGAACTTCCGCCGGGTCGTCCGGCGTCGTCTCGGCGGGCGTCACCAAATGTGGTTTGACGGCCAGGCCACCATTGGCCAGCCGGGCGGTCATGGTCGCCAGTTGCAACGGCGTGGTCAGCACAAAGCCCTGCCCAATGCCGGTGTTCAAGGTCTCGCCAACCTGCCAGCGGGTGCCCTGGGTGGCCAGTTTCCATTCTCGGCTGGGCATCAAACCGCGCCGTTCGCCGCCGAGATCGATATCGGTCAAAGCGCCAAGGCCGAAGCGCTGCGCCATCGCGTTGATCCGATCGATGCCGACTTTTTTAGCCAACTCGTAGAGATAGACATCGCAGCTGCGCTCAATGGCGCCAATCATATCGAGCGCGCCATGGCCATGTTTTTGCCAGCAATGAAAGCGGCTGTCGCCAACGTCGATATGGCCTTTGCAGAACATGCGTGTCCCGGCCGAAGCGACTCCGGCCTCCAGGGCCGCCAGGCAAACGACCATTTTGAAGGTTGAGCCGGGCGAGTACTGGCCAGCGATGGCCTTGTTCGTCAGCGGCGCGCGCGGATTGGACAATAGTTCTTCCCAATCGTTAACCGACAGGCCACCACTGAATTTATTGGGATCGAAACCGGGCGCGGAGACCAGCGCCAGTATGGCGCCGGTGTGGATGTCCATGACCACCACACCGCCGCTCTCGGGCGGTTTCGCCCGGCCCTTGGCGTCAATCGGAATTTCATCACGCCCGGCCAGATGACGGCGCACCATTGGACTGGCCGCTTCCATCGCTTTGAGCGCGCGCGGATCGTCCGCCGGCACCCATGTGGCGGTCCCTTGCTCCAGGCGGCGATGGGCCAGGCGCTGCAGCCGCATGTCCAAGGTCAGGGTGGTATCCGCGCCGGGTTGACCTGGTTGTCCCGGTAACTTGCGGATGATCCGGCCAATGGCGTTGACCTCCACCTGGCGTTGGCCGGCGGTGCCGCGCATGGCCAGATCCAAGCGCTTCTCAATCCCGCTTTTGCCAATCCGGAAATCCGGCAACTCAAGGACGGGATCGCCGGTCAGCTCGGACTCCGACACCGCCGCCACATAGCCGGTGACGTGCACCGCTTGGGCGGCGAAGGGGTAGTAGCGGCCGTGCCCGACCTCGATCTTCACACCGGGTAGGTAAGGGGTGTTGGCGGCGACACGCGAGATCTCGGCGCGACCGAGGTTTTCAACCACCGTGACCGGCACAAAACCGCGTTTTCGTTTAACCTCGCGCAGGACCCGGCGCACATCGTAATCGGGAATAGTGATGATGCTGCGCAATTTAGTGAGCACCGACATCACATCGCCGGTCTGCTCGGAAACCAGTTCGACGCGGAACTTATCCTGATTATCGGCCAGGGCCAGGCCGTTGCGATCGAGAATGCGGCCGCGTATCGGTGGCAAAAGCTCCAGGTTGAACTGATTGTCGCGCGATAGGAGACGGTATTTGTCGGCTTCGACCACTTGCAGATAGTACAAGCGGCTGGCCAGCGCGCCGAACAACACCAACTGTCCGCCGCCAAGCATCAAGGTGCGGCGGGTGACGAGGCGTTGGGCTTCTTGATCGACCGGTTTCATGGCGCCGCTAGGTGGTGACGATGTAGCGATGGATGCGCACCAACAGCCACACCAGGAAGGGGAACATCGCCAAGGTCATGACGACCTGTAAGCCGATTCCAAGGGGCGGAATCAGATGGGTTTGGAGCAGAGAGGCGAGCAGCCAGGTCAAACCCAAGGCGGCGCTTATAATGGCCAGAAAACCAAACCACAGAATATAAAACGGTCGGCCCAGCATGGCTCGGCGCTGGCTGAGGGTGACGCCGAAAACCGCCAATAGCACCAGCGCGTTGAGGCCCAAGGGCGTGCCAAGCAAAATGTCTTGCAGCAAGCCGGCCATGAAAACCACCGCCGCCGGCAACAGGTCAGGGCGAAACACCGACCAATAAAACACCCCGATGATCGAATAGCAGGGCGAGGTGCCGGCGAAATTGGGCAGACCCGAGGGCACCGCGCTCATCAGCACCAGGAACAGCACGCTAAGCGTCGGCATCAGGCCGCGCGCCCATCCGTCGAGACGTTGTGCCAGAGGCTGCCTCATTGCGAGGGCCTATCGACCAACACATCTGGCAGCCAAGAGGACGGCGCCGTCTCGGGCGGATGGACGGCGTAAACCGGATCATTCTCGGTGCCGTCGTTCACGACGCCATCCAGTTTGTAGTCGAGCACGCGCAAGTATTCCAAGGTGTCCCAATCGACCGCCGGGGTCAGCCACACGCCTCTTTCGTTGACCGAGCTGACGGTGCCGATGGCCAGGCCCGGCGGCAGCATGCCGCCATGGCCGGAGGTGATAACGCGGTCGCCCGGCCGCACCGCCGCGTTTTGCGGTAGGTAGCGCAGCTCCAGGCGCCGGCTGTTATTGCCGGCGACCACGGTCGGCAGACGCGAAAGTTCGACCAGCGCGGGGATTTGCGAATTCAGGTCGGTGGCCAGCAACACGCGGGCATGGCGGTTGCCCACCGATACCACGGTGCCGACCAGGCCGCCGCTGGCGACCGCCGCCATTCCTTTGCGCACCCCGGCCCGGCTGCCGGCGTTGATCATCAAACTATGCACAAAGGGGCCGCCGCCGTCGGCGATCACGCGGCTGGTGACGAAACTGGCGCGTGGCCCGGGCCGAAAGGTGCTGAGCGCGCGTAGGGCGCGGTTTTCCGCTTCCAATTCAAGCGCCGCGCCCTGCCACCGGCGGAGCCGCTTGTTTTCTTCGCGCAGACGCGCGTTTTGGGCCTGAAGGTCGCGCCATTGGCGGGTTTGGTCGATCAATTCGGCGAGGGCCTGGGTCGGCCGCGAGACGACGTCGAGGATCGGCGTGACAGCGTCGGCGATTTCGCCCTTCAGGCGGTTAACGATGACGATATCCGCCTTGCCGACCAACATGATGGTGAAAGCGGCGAGAATGAGCAGAACAAAGGCGAAGCGGTGCCACAATCCTCCCAGCGGCCGGACCATGCCGTTGAATGAGACCTGGCGACGCTGCGACATGCTTGGTGCTCACTCCCTTGACTGATCGGCCGTCAATAGGCGCCGATCAACACATTTCTGAGAACCTTCATTTCCTCCAGACACCGGCCGGTGCCAAGAGCGACACACGACAAGGCGTCATCGGCGATGGAGACGGGCAGGCCGGTGGAATGGCGCAGCACAAAGTCAAGATTGCCCAAAAGCGCGCCGCCGCCAGTCAACACAATGCCTTTATCGACAATGTCGGCGGCCAATTCCGGCGGTGTTTGTTCGAGCGCCACCTTAACCGCCTCGACGATTTGACTGACCGGTTCGGCCAAGCTATCGGCGATTTGCGCCTGGTCGATGACCAGTTCCTTGGGCACGCCATTCATCAGATCGCGGCCTTTGATTTCCAGCGACAGGCCGACGCCATCCTCGGGCGGGAAGGCGGAGCCGATTTCCTTTTTGATGCGTTCGGCGCTGCCTTCACCAACCAGCAGGTTATGATTACGGCGGATATAGCCGATGATCGCCTCATCCATTTTGTCGCCGCCGACGCGCACCGACCGCGAATAGACGATGCCGCCCAACGACAGCACCGCCACCTCGGTGGTGCCGCCGCCAATGTCGACGACCATCGAGCCCGACGGTTCGGTCACGGGCAGGCTGGCGCCGATGGCCGCGGCCATCGGTTCCTCAATTAAAAACACCCGGCGGGCGCCGGCGCTCTCGGCGGATTCTTGAATCGCCCGGCGCTCGACCGCGGTCGACCCGGATGGCACGCAGACAATCACCTGCGGCGAGGCGAAACTGCGCCGGTTGTGGACCTTACGAATGAAATGTTTGATCATTTCTTCGGCGACTTCGAAATCGGCGATGACGCCATCGCGGAGGGGGCGGATCGCCTGAATATTGCCGGGCGTCCGGCCCAACATCATTTTCGCCTCGTCGCCGACGGCGAGCACCTGCTTTTTACCGCGCACGGTGGCGATGGCGACCACCGAGGGCTCGTTCAGGACGACCCCGCGACCCTTGACATAGACCAAGGTGTTGGCGGTGCCCAGATCGATCGCCATGTCGGCGGAGAGCATTCCGAGAAGATTTGCGAAAACCATGGCGACTTATGCCTCAATTCCGTGCGCCGCCGATCCAAAACGGTGACGACGGTAACTAATTTAGCAAAGATTGCGTGGGCGCGGTATTTGTAATTAAAGCGGGCCGGCGGCGCGTTTCGCGACGCCGGCCCGGCTCCTTAGTTTTTCGATTTGTCGACCAGGGCGTTGGCCTGAATCCACGGCATCATGGCGCGCAGCTTTTCGCCGACGACTTCGATTTCATGGCCCGCCGCCCGCCGGCGCATGGCCTTGAAGCTGGTTTGGTTGACCTTGTTCTCCAGCATCCACTCGCGCGAGAACTTACCGCCCTGAATGTCGGCCAGCACCCGCTTCATCTCGGCTTTGGTCTCGTCGGTGACGATCCGCGGGCCGGTGACGTATTCGCCATATTCCGCGGTGTTGGAGATTGAGTAGTTCATGTTGGCGATGCCGCCCTCGTAAATCAGGTCGACGATCAGCTTGACTTCGTGCAAGCACTCAAAATAGGCCATCTCCGGCGCGTAACCGGCCTCGACCAGGGTCTCGTAGCCCGCTTTGATGAGCTCGCAAAGACCGCCACAGAGCACCACCTGCTCACCGAACAGGTCGGTTTCGCATTCTTCCTTGAAGGTGGTTTCAATCACGCCGGCGCGGCCGCCGCCGATGGCCGAAGCGTAGGACAGGCCGATTTCCTGGGCGTTACCCGACGCGTCTTGCTCGACGGCGATCAAGCACGGCACCCCGGCGCCGCGCAGATATTCCGAGCGCACGGTGTGGCCGGGCCCCTTCGGCGCGACCATGAACACATCGATGTCCTTGCGCGCTTCGATTAGGTTGAAATGGACGTTCAGGCCATGGGCGAAAGCGATCGCCGCCCCTTCGCGGATATTCGGCGCGATTTCGTCGGTATAGATATCGGCCTGCAACTCGTCGGGCGTCAACATCATCAGCACGTCGCCCCAGGCGGCGGCTTCGGAGACGGTCATCACCTTCAAGCCGGCGGCTTCGGCTTTGGCCCGGCTGGAGCTATCGGCACGCAGTGCCACGGCGACGTCGGCGACGCCGCTGTCTTTCAAGTTATTGGCGTGGGCGTGGCCCTGGCTGCCGTAACCGACGATCACGACTTTTTTGGTCTTGATCAGGTTCACGTCGGCGTCGCGATCGTAATAAACCCTCATGGTGGCGTTTCCCTTTAACTGTTGCGATGGGGCGAATGTCAGGCGGCGCGCGGCCTTGTCAGGACGGCACGACGCGCGGTTGGCTGCGTTTCGTTGGGGTGATGGCGGTCACCTCCATGTCGACGTCCGCGCCGCGGGCGATGGCCGCGACCCCGGTGCGCGACACCTCGACCCGGCCGAGGGCCAACATCAAATTGATGAAGGCGTCGATTTTCGGCGTGTCGCCGGTCAGTTCGAAAACAAAGCTCTCCAAGGTGCTGTCGAGCGCGCGCGCCCGGAACGTGTCGGCGATGCGGAGGGCCTCGATCCTATCGTCGCCTGAGTTGACCACTTTCACCAGCGCCAATTCGCGCTCCAAATGGTGGCCTTCGATGGTCAAGTCATGGACCTCATGAACTGGCACCAGGCGATCCAATTGGGCTTTGATCTGCTCAATCACCATGGGTGTTCCGCTGGTCACGATGGTGATTCGCGACAGCTTGTTTTGGTCGTCGACCTCGGACACCGTCAGGCTGGCGATATTATAGCCGCGGCCTGCGAAGAGGCCGATCACCCGCGCCAAAACGCCGGGCTCATTGGCCACCAAAACGGCAATGGTGTGTTGTTCGATCATGGGAATGTCGTCCGTCACAGGATCACTCTCCGGCGCCGCCGTCACGGCGCCAAGGCGGTGGGCGCGGGCTAGACCAAGGCCAATCCTTCGCTCGAGGTGGTGCTGCCGGCTTGATCCTCCGGGCCAAGCAGCATTTCGTTATGCGGCTGGCCCGACGGGATCATGGGGAAACAATTTTCGTCGCGGGTCACGCAGACATCAACCAGCACCGCGCCCGGATGATCGATCATCTCATCGATGGAGTCATCCAAATGGTCGGGATGGCTGACGCGCAGGCCATGGGCGCCGAACGACTGGGCCAAGGCGACGAAATCGGGGAGCGCCTCGGTGTAGCTCTCCGAATAACGGCTGCCGTGGTTCAATTCCTGCCACTGGCGGACCATGCCCATCCACTGATTGTTGATGATGTAAGCTTTCACCGGCAGACGATATTGCGCGATGGTCGACAGTTCCTGAATGTTCATCAGGATCGAGGCTTCGCCGGCGATATCGATCACCAAAGCGTCGGGATGGGCGACTTGGGCGCCGACCGCGGCCGGCAAGCCGTAGCCCATGGTGCCAAGACCACCCGAGGTCAGCCAGCGGTTTGGTTTGTCGAAACCATAATACTGCGCCGCCCACATTTGATGCTGGCCGACTTCGGTGCTGATAAAGCACTCGCGCTCGGCGGTTTTTTCAAACAGGCGGCGGATCGCGTGTTGCGGCCGGATGACATCGCCGGTTTGGCGGAAACCCAAACAATCGCGTTGACGCCACAGGTTGATTTGCCGCCACCAGGCCTCCAGGGCCGGTTTGTCGGCGCTGTATTTCTTACGACGCCAAACTTCCAGCATCTGGGCCAGCACCGTCGCCGCATCGCCGACCACCGGCACATCGACCGACACGTTCTTGTTGATCGAGGACGGGTCGATATCGACGTGAATTTTTTTCGAGCCGGGCGAGAACGCGCTCAGGAGGCCGGTCACCCGGTCATCGAAACGGGCGCCGATGTTGATCATCACGTCACAACCATGCATGGCCAGGTTGGCTTCATAGGTGCCGTGCATGCCGAGCATGCCCAAAAACTGTGGGTCAGACGACGGATAGGCCCCCAGGCCCATCAGCGTCAGCGTGCAGGGATAGCCGGTTTCCTTGACGAACTCGCGGAACAGATCGCTGGCTTCCGGGCCGGCGTTAATCAACCCGCCGCCGCCGTAAAAGATCGGTCGCTTGCCAGCGGCGATCAAATCCACCGCTTGTTCGACCGCGTCGGGCTTACCTTTGACTTGGGGACGGTAGCTGCGATGGGCGATCTCGCTGGGCGGCGCATAGGGCCCCTCGGCCATCAAAATGTCTTTCGGCAAGTCGACCACCACCGGCCCCGGACGGCCATGGGCGGCGACGTAAAACGCCTCGTGCATGACACCGGCCAGGCTGTCGATGTCCTTGACCAGGTAGTTATGTTTGGTCGCCGGCCGGGTGATGCCGGTGGTGTCGGCTTCCTGGAAGGCGTCGTTGCCGATTAAATGGGTCGGCACCTGGCCGGTCAGGCAGACCACCGGGATGCTGTCCATCAAAGCGTCGGTCAGGCCGGTGACCGCGTTGGTCGCGCCGGGTCCCGAGGTGACCAGCACGCAGCCGGTCTTGCCGGTCGAGCGGGCATAACCTTCGGCGGCGTGCACGGCGGCTTGCTCGTGGCGGACCAGGACGTGGCGGATGGCGTTGCGCCGAAACAACTCGTCATAAAGCGGCAGGACGGCCCCGCCGGGATAGCCAAAGATGACCTCGACGCCGAGATCCTCCAGAGATTGCAGAATAATCGCCGCCCCGCTCATGGTCGGGCCGGTGGCGGCGTCGGTGGCCGCGGTCTCGGCGGTGGCGCCGTCAGGCGCGCGGGTCGTGGTCGTGCTCATTGCGTAGGTCCCTGGGTCAGGCTCAAAGCCATGGCCGCGCGGTCCAACCCGACCGCGCGTGAAGCCGGGAACCTAAAGGCTCAGGCATCCGTGGTCAACAGAAACTCCCGAATTTTTGGAAAGATTTCGTCGACTAATTTTTCCGAATATTGCTGTGGCAGGGGGTGAAATTGTTCGATTTGGTGCTTGAACCAAGTGGTTTGCCGCTTGGCATAGCGCCGGGTTTCCTGCTGCGCGCCCGCGATGGCATCGTTAAGATTACATTTTTCATCAATATAATCAATAAGTTGACGAACGCCAACCGCTTTCATGGCGGGCAGGTCCCGGCACAGGCCAAGGGCCTTTAGGCGCCGTGCCTCGGCCACCGCGCCGGCCGCCACCATTGTCTCAAACCGGGCGTCGCAACGGGCATAAAGCGCTGGCCGCGGCGGCGCTAAAACGAAGGTGAGACAGCTTAGCGGGGCGGGCGGGCTGGCTTGCCGGTGCCAGGCGGCGAGCGTTCGGCCGGTGCCCTCGACGACTTCCATCGCCCGGATCAGGCGCTGGCTGTCGCCGTCGTGCAAGCGCGCCGCGCCGGCCGGGTCGCGGGTCGCCAATTCGCGGCGAAAGGCGGCGCCGCCGATGTCGGCCAGGCGCGCCCTCAGGCGGGCTCTGAGCGCCGGCGAAATCTCCGGGATTGGCGCCAGCCCCTCGGTCAGGGCTTTGAAATAGAGCCCGCTGCCGCCGCATAGGATCGGCACCTGACCGGCGGCGCCGGCGGCGGCAATTTCGACCAGGGCGCGGGTCCGCCAATCGGCCGCCGAACAGGGCGTGTCGGCGGCCTGAAAGCCATAGAGGCGATGCGGCGCGCGGGCCAGGTCGTCATCGTCCGGGCGCGCCGTCAAAATCCGCAGATCGCGGTACACCTGCATGGAGTCGACGTTGATGATGACGCCATCGAGGCGCGTTGCCAGGTCAAGGGCGAGGGCCGATTTGCCGCTCGCCGTTGGGCCCAGAATGGCGACGACGGGCGGATAGGTGGGTTCGGTCATGGATCGATACCGGCGCGAAAACGTGCGTTAGTCTATCATATTGACGGCGGCCTGTGCGGCGCCCGATGATTAATCGGCGGCGGCGCGATGCCGGCGGAGGGAGAAGTCACAGCATGGTCACACCATTCGAAACCTGGCAAATCGACAAGCCGGCGGTGCGCGGCGCCCGCGGCGTGGTCGCCGCCCAGAACATCGAGGCCGCCGAAATCGGCGCCCAAATTATCGACGATGGCGGCAACGCCATCGACGCGGCGGTCGCCACCGCGCTGGCCCTGGCGGTCTGCGAGCCATGGATGAGTGGCCTTGGCGGCGGCGGTTTCATGGTCATCTACAGCGCCGCCGAAGGCCGCGCCAGGGTGATTGATTTTGCCATGAAGTCGTCGCGCCATCTGGATCCGTCGGCTTATCCCTTGGCCGAGGGCACGGCGGTCGATTTATTCGCCTGGCCGGCGGTGCGCGAGGATCGCAATGTCCATGGCCCGCTGTCCATCGCCGTGCCGGGTTCGGTCGCTGGCTACGCCCACGCCGCCGCGCGTTTCGGCAGCCGGCCTTTCGCCGAATTGGCGCGGCCGGCGGCGGCCCTGGCGGCGCGCGGTCACCGCTTGACCTGGTGGACGACGCTCAACGTCGCCGCCGAGGCCGGCCTGTTGGCGGGTTATGACGAAAGCCGTCGGATTTGGCTGGCCAAGGGCACGCCGGACAGTGTCGATATCGCCGCCGAGCCAAACTTCCTGTCGCTGGGCGGCTTGGCCGACACCCTCGACCGGTTGGTCACCGCCGGGCCCGAGGATTTTTACCACGGTGATCTGGCGCGCGCGCTGGTCGCCGATTTAAGCGCCGCCGGCAGCCCCATCGCCGCCGACGATCTCGCCGACTACGCCGTCGCCGAGGTGGACCCGCTGGCCCTCGCCGGGCCGGGCGGCGTTCGCTATTGCGTGCCGCCGGGGATGACCGCCGGGCCGACCCTCGCCGATACCTTGGCGCATTTGACGCGCACACCCAATGGCGGCCCGCCAACGCCCGAGGATATGGCCGATTGGGCGCAGGCGATGATCGCCGCCTACCGCTATCGCCTGACCCATCTTGGCCATGCCGGCGACCTGGGTGACCGCGCCTGTACCACCCATCTGTCGACCGCCGACAGCGCCGGCAATATGGTGGCGATGACCACCACCTTGTTGTCGCGCTTCGGGTCGCGGGTGGTATTGCCAGGCACCGGGGTGGTGATGAACAACGGGGTCAATTGGTTCGACCCCCGCCCGGGCCAACCCAATTCACTGGCCGCCGGCGTACGCCCCTTGACGAACATGGCGCCGTTGCTGGCATTGAAGGACGAACAACCGTGGTTCGCGGTCGGCGCCTCGGGTGGCCGGCGGATCATGCCCTGCGTTTTCCAAATCGCTCAATTGATCGCCGGCCATGGCTTGGATTTGGGGGCGGCGATGGCCCATCCCCGCTTCGATATGAGCGAGCTGGACCATATCACCGTCGATAGCCGTTTGCCGGCGGCGGCCCGTGCCGCCCTGGCCGGTGTGGCGCCGCTCAAAGAGGTCCAGACCGTCGCCTTTCCGAACCGCTTCGCAAGCCCGCAGGCGGTCATGCGTGACGGTGACGGGGTGATCGGCGCGGCCCATATCGACAGCCCGCTGAACGGGGTGGCGGCGCGTTAGAACCGGGCGGCGCCCAGCCGCCGACGCGCCATCGAAGCACAGGCGAGGAATAGGACCGAGAGGACAGAGGCGATGACGGCCAACCACCAACGATTTGAATGCTTGCACGAGATCGTCAACGCGGCGCGTGACAGCCTCAACGCGGATATCTGGGATTATCTGCGCGGCGGCACCGACAGCGAGACCACCGTGATGCGGAACCGTTTGGCGCTCGACTCGCTGGCGTTTCGGCCCCGTGTTTTGGTCGACGTCGCCGAGGTCTCCTGCCGAACTCATTTCCTTGGCCATGACCTGCGCTTGCCGGTGACCATGGCGCCGGTCGGGTCGTTGGAAAGCTTCGCCGAGGGCGGCGGCGTGACCGCTCATGCCGGGGCGGCCGAATTCGGCGCCGGGTTCTGCATCAGTTCGGTTTCGTCGTTTAGCCTGGAGGACGTGGCGGCGGCCGGCAACGGGCTGAAAATATTCCAGCTTTATAAACGCGGCGACGCCGATTGGGCCGACGCCATTGTCGAGCGGGCGATTGCCGCCGGCTACGACGCGTTTTGCTTCACCGTCGACAGCGCCTTCTATAGTCGGCGCGAGCGCGATATCGCCAAACGCTTCGTGAAACCCTGGGTGGCCAGCAGTACCGGCCGCGATTGGCAGGCGCAGCTCAATTGGGACGACGTTAAACGCTACAAGGATAAATATGATCTGCCGCTGGCCTTGAAAGGCATTCAGCACCCGGCCGACGCGGTCAAGGCGGTGGAGATGGGGGTCGAAATCCTTTGGGTCTCCAACCATGGCGGCCGGCAGATCGACCATGGCCAAGGCTCGATGGCGCTGCTGCCGGAAGTGGTCGCCGCCGTCGATGGCAAGGCCAAGATCATCGTCGACGGGTGCGTCCAGCGCGGCAGCGATATCGCCAAAGCGGTCGCCCTTGGCGCCGATCTGGTCGGGCTCGGCCGCATGATGTGCTGCGCGTTGGCCGCCGACGGTCAAGCCGGTGTGGTGCGCATGCTGGAATTGCTGGAAACCGAGTTGTCGATCACCTTGGGCCTTCTCGGCGTGACATCCCTGGATCAATTGTCGCCGCATTATGTGGCGCCGGCGCCGGCCACCGTGCCGCCTGCGGTGTTCAGCGCCTTTCCTCATCTTGACGACCCGACGTATAATCCCGAAGTTTGACTTTTTACATTTATGTTGCAGCGCAACATAATTTGCTTTAAGCGGTGGCCGTCTTTCGTGATCCGGCATCGGCCACGGCTTGACCATGGTGTAGTTTGGAGAGTGTGATGGAAGATATTGTGATCGCGAGCGCCGCACGGACCCCGATCGGCGCCTTTAACGGCGGCCTTAGCCCGCTGCCCGCGCACGACCTGGGCGAGGTCGCGATCCGTGCGGCCTTGGACCGTGCGGCCGTCGCCGCCGACGAGGTCGACGAGGTTATCCTGGGCCAGATTTTGACCGCCGCCGCCGGCCAAAACCCGGCCCGCCAGGCCGCCGTCAACGCCGGCATCCCGGTCGAGCGGACCGCCCTTGGTATCAATCAATTGTGTGGATCGGGCCTGCGCGCGGTGGCCATGGGCGCCCAAGCGATTGGCATGGGCGACGCCGAGATCATGGTCGTCGGCGGTCAGGAAAGCATGAGCCAGGCGCCCCACGCCATGCACCTGCGCAATGGCACCAAAATGGGCGATCCGTCGATGATCGACACCATGATCCGCGATGGCTTGTGGGACGCTTTCAACGGCTATCACATGGGCAACACGGCCGAGAACGTGGCCCAACGCTGGCAGCTTAGCCGCGAGGAGCAGGACCGCTTCGCGGTGGCCTCGCAGAACAAAGCCGAAGCGGCCCAGAAGGCCGGGCGCTTTAGCGATGAAATCGTGCCGGTGACGGTCAAAGGCCGGCGCGGCGACACGGTGGTCGCCGAGGATGAACACCCCAAACATGGCACCACCTTGGACGCCCTGGCCAAACTGCGGCCGGCTTTCGCGAAAGAGGGCACGGTTACCGCCGGCAACGCGTCCGGCATCAATGACGGCGCCGCCGCGCTGGTGTTAATGCGCGGCGCCGAGGCGGCCCGCCGCGGCCACACGCCGATGGCGCGGATCGTCTCCTGGGCGACCCGGGGGGTTGACCCGGCGATCATGGGCACCGGACCGATCCCGGCCTCGCGGGCGGCTTTGGAAAAGGCCGGTTGGACCATTGACGATGTCGATTTGATCGAGGCCAATGAAGCTTTCGCGGCGCAAGCCTGCGCGGTCGGCAAAGACCTTGGCTGGGACGCCGACAAGGTCAATGTCAATGGCGGGGCCATCGCTCTCGGCCATCCGATTGGCGCCTCTGGCGCGCGGGTGCTGACGACCTTGCTTTACGAAATGCAAAAACGTGACGCCAAGAAGGGCTTGGCGACCTTGTGTATTGGCGGCGGCATGGGAATCGCCATGTGTGTCGCCCGCGACTAAGGCTCGCCGGTCCTTCATCATCTGAGAGGAGGACGACATGTCAAACGTAGCCATCGTCACCGGCGGGACCCGCGGCATCGGCGAGGCGATTTCGGTGATGCTGAAGGACTCCGGTTTCACCGTCGCCGCTAATTTCGCCGGTAACCAGGAACGTGCCGACGCTTTCACGGCGCGCACCGGGATCGCCAGTTACCGCTGGGATGTCTCCGATTTTGGCGCCTGTCAGGCCGGCGTCGCTCAGGTCGAGGCGGATTTGGGCGCGGTCTCGGTGCTGGTCAACAACGCCGGCATTACCCGTGACGGCACCATGCACAAGATGAACCACGATATGTGGCAGGCGGTCATCGACACCAACCTCGGCTCCTGCTTCAACATGAGCCGGGCGGTGATCGAAGGGATGCGCGCGCGCAAATACGGGCGCATCGTCAACATCGGTTCGATCAACGGCCAGGCCGGCCAATATGGCCAAGTCAACTACGCCGCCGCCAAATCGGGTATCCATGGGTTCACCAAGGCGCTGGCTCAGGAAGGGGCCGGCCACGGCATCACCGTCAACGCCATCGCGCCGGGTTATATCGACACCGACATGGTCGCCGCGGTGCCGGCCAATGTGCTAGAGAAGATTGTCGCGCGGGTCCCCGTCGGCCGTTTGGGTAAAGCCTCGGAAATTGCGCGCGGCGTGTTGTTCCTGGTCGAAGACGAGGCCGGTTTCATCACCGGGTCGACGCTGTCGATCAATGGGGGCCAACACATGTATTAACGGGCCGGCGTCTACCCGCGGCGTGGGCCCTTCGGCGAGGACAACGGAAGGGGGACAACCCATGCTCAGTGACAGCGAAATCGCCCAATACCACGACCGCGGCTATGTCTTTCCGGATTTCAAACTGCCGGCCGATACGCTGGCTGAAATCCGCGCCGACCACGACCGCCTGCTCGCCCGCTATCCGGAGTTTAGGGATAATTGCTCGGATTTGCTGGGCTTCGACACCGGGTTCCTCAATTACGCCCGCAATCCCGAGATTCTCGACATGGTGGCGCAGTTAATCGGGCCGGACATCGCGCTGTGGAACATGAGCTTCTTCGCCAAGCCGGCGGTGAACGGCAAAAAAACGCCGTGGCACCAGGACGGCGCCTATTGGCCAATCCGCCCGTTGGCCACCTGCACGGTGTGGATCGCGGTCGATGACGCGACACCGGAAAATGGCTGCATGCGCTTTATTCCAGGGTCGCATAAATCCAAGACCCTGGCCGAGCACGCGGTCAACAACGATCCCGATTACACCCTTAACCAAGAACTCGACCCGGCCACCTACGATCCGGCCGAAGCCATCGACGTGACCCTCGAAGCGGGGCAAATCTCGCTCCATGACGTGTATTTGTTCCATGGCTCGGAGGTGAACCGTTCCCCCCACCCGCGCCGCGGCATGACCCTGCGCCTGATGCCGACCAGTTCGGTTTACGACCGCGCCATGGCCGCGGAAATTCACGCCACCAAGGGCGGCTACAATCAGGCTAAGCGGACCATTTTCCTGATGCGCGGGACCGACCGCTCGGGGGCCAACGATTTTCGGGTGCAGCCGGCGGTCTAGGCCGCCGCCACCGCCCGGTCGTCGGCGAGGATCATGTCGGCGGCCTTTTCGGCGATCATGATGGTCGGGGCGTTGGTGTTGCCACTGGTCAGGCGCGGCATGACCGAGGCGTCGACCACCCGCAAGCCGTCGATGCCATGCACGCGCAAGCGCGGGTCGACCACCGCTTGCGGATCGACCCCCATTTTGCAGGTGCCGACCGGGGGATAGAGCGTGGCGCCGGTTTGCCGGCAGAAATTGGCGAAGGCGGTGTCGTCGCTCAAATCGGCGCCGGGGGCGACCTCAAACGCGCTGTGGCGGGCCAGGGCCGGCGCCTCGAAAATCCGCTGGGTGTGTTCATAGCCGGCGCGCAGCACGCGTAAATCGTCACTGTCGGAGAGATACCCCGGGCGGATCACCGGCCGTGCCAGGCCATCGGCGCTTTCGGCCATGATCGTGCCGCGGCTGGACGGGCGCACCGGACAGATGGCGACGGTCATGCCGTCGTCATGTTCCAGCCCGAGGACGCGGTCGACATGGTAGCTGGCGGGCGTGAATAGCAATTGCAGATCCGGCGCCACCAACCCCTCACGGCTGTCGCAAAAAACCATCGCGCTGGTCACCCCACAGGTCAGCGCGCCATCGCCCAAGGTGGCGAAGCGCACGACTTCGCGGGCCAGGCGCCATCCGCGAGCCAGCCGATTGAGCGAGATCGCGTCTTTTACCCGGTGCATGACCCGAATCACGTAATGATCCTGCAGATTGTCACCGACGCCGGGGATGTCATGCACTACCTCGACCCCGAGGCGACGCAGATGCGCGCCTGGCCCGATGCCCGAAACCTGCAGTAAATGCGGTGAGTTGACCGCCCCGCCGGCGAGGATCACACCGCCGTCGGCGCGCAGTTCGCGGTCCTGGCCGCCCTGGCGGAAGCGCACCCCACGGCACCGCCGGCCCTCCATGATCAAGCCGGTCGCCTGCGCCTCGGTCTCGACGCGCAAGTGGCGGTGGCCGGCGACCCCCGCCAGATAGGTGCGCGCGGTCGAACCTCGAAAACGCCCCCGCCGCGTCATTTGTGAATAGCCGACACCGGCTTGGCGGGCGCCGTTGATATCGGGGTTGAAGGTGAAACCGGCCTCTTGGGCGGCGGTGACGAACTGATGGGTGAGGGGCAGAATGGTCCGGTAATCCTCGACCCGCAAGGGACCGCCACGCCCTCGGTAGGTATCGTCGCCGGTGGCCACGTTTTCGGATTTTCTGAAATAGGGCAGCACGTCCTGGTAGCTCCACCCGTGGCAGCCCAACTGCGCCCAACCGTCGTAGTCGGCGGCGTTGCCGCGGACATAAAGCATGCCATTGATGGCGCTGGAACCGCCCAGCGTGCGGCCGCGTGGCCAATGGATCGGCCGGCCGTCGGTGCCGGGCTCGGGTTCGGAGGCGTAGTTCCAATTCAAGGTCGGATGATTCAACAAATGGCGGACCCCGGCCGGAATGTGAATCATTGGGTTACGGTCGGGCGGTCCGGCCTCCAGCAAGGTGACGCGGGCGCCCCCCTCGATCAAACGNGCGGCCACGGTACAGCCGCCGGAACCGGCGCCGACCACGATGTAATCGCGCGCGCCGGTCATGGTCGCGCGCGCCGCCAANGCCGGTCATGCATGNGGTGATGTCGGCGGTATTTCGCCCGTCGTTCGGCCATCGCTTCGCTCCCTTCGATCACGGNGCGCTTGTCATCCCGCGCCGGTNTTCNGTNAGTGTTCCCATATTGTTGANGGGCCGCAAGGGCGTTGTGGCGGAATCATCCGTAAGCCTTGGGACGNCGCAAGGNGTGGTGGTCGTGGCGACATAAGACCCAAGATCTNTTATATTTTGAGCTAAACTCGGGTGCGTTNTTCAAATTCTCCGCACCTAACCCCGATTATTTAAGTTCTANTTTCAATAAAACTATCAATTTTCCAGATATATAAGTTAANNTCGCTCGAANACTGTGATCNCCAAGNGTTCCACCTTTTCCTGAAGATNNAAAAATTGAGAAAAATCAATTNCTTATCCAATCTTTTTNAAAAATNTTCTTAATCGCCCCGGTTGGCATTGAAGCTCGCCGCAAAATAGGGTAGTTNAGNANGCTCNGGCTACAACATGTGGTCCCAGTCTTCACGGATCACCTAGAATTTTGCTTTTAGGGGCTAAGGTATGAAAATCACGCGCCGATTCACCACTGCCGGTCGGGATCCCTACGCGGGAATCGCCTTCACCACGGCCAGCAGCGAAATCCGCAACCCGGACGGGTCGGTGGTGTTCAAGCGTGACGATATTGAGGTGCCGGCGGCTTGGTCGCAGGTCGCCTGCGACATTCTCGCCCAGAAATATTTCCGCAAGGCCGGCATCCCCGCGGCGCGGCGCAAAGTGCGTGAGAAAGATGTGCCCGAATGGCTGTGGCGCGAAGCCGCCGACACGGCGGCCCTCGATGCCCTGCCCGCCGAACAGCGCAATGTCTCGGAAGGCAGCGCCAAGGAAGTGTTTCATCGTCTGGCCGGCACCTGGACCTATTGGGGCTGGAAGGGCGGCTATTTCGACAGTGAGGCGGACGCCCGCGCCTATTACGACGAAATGTGTCACATGCTGGCGCGCCAGATGTCGGCCCCCAACTCGCCGCAGTGGTTCAACACCGGCCTGCATTGGGCCTATGGCATCGATGGGCCGTCGCAGGGCCATTTCTACGTCGATTACCGTAGCGGCAAGTTGGTCCGCTCGAAAACCGCCTATGAGCATCCGCAGCCGCACGCCTGCTTCATCCAAGGGGTCGCCGATGACTTGGTCAATGAGGGCGGGATCATGGATCTGTGGGTGCGCGAGGCGCGCCTGTTCAAATACGGGTCCGGCACCGGCTCCAATTTCTCGCAGGTTCGCGGCGAGAGCGAACCGCTGGCGGGCGGTGGCAAATCCTCGGGCTTGATGAGCTTTCTGAAAATTGGCGACCGTGCGGCGGGCGCCATCAAATCCGGCGGCACCACGCGGCGCGCGGCCAAGATGGTCACCGTCGATGTCGACCATCCGGACATCGAGGCGTTCATCGATTGGAAAGTGACCGAAGAACAGAAGGTCGCCGCCCTGGTCACCGGCTCGAAATTGGCCCAGGAGCATCTCAACAAGGTGATGGCGGCCTGTGTCGACGGCGACGCGGCCTTGGGTGACGACCGCTTCGAGCCGAAGAAAAACCTGACCCTGCGGCGCGCGATCATCGCCGCGCGTAAGGTCAAGATCCCGGAAAATTATATCCAACGGGTGATCCAATTCGCACGCCAAGGGTTCACCGAAATCGATTTCAAAACCTACGACACCGACTGGGACTCCGAAGCCTATCTGACCGTTTCGGGTCAGAACTCGAATAACTCGGTGCGGGTTTCCAACGCCTTTTTGGAGGCGGTGCGCGACGGTCGCAAATGGGATCTCATCCGGCGCACCGACGGCGGCGTACATGAAACCGTCGACGCCGGGGCGCTGTGGGACAAGATTTCGCATGCCGCCTGGGCCAGCGCCGATCCGGGCCTGCAATACGACACCACCATCAACGAATGGCATACCTGCCCGGTGGGCGGCCGGATCAACGCCTCCAACCCATGTTCGGAGTATATGTTCCTCGACGACACGGCGTGCAACCTGGCCTCCTTGAACCTGATGCGCTTCCGCGCCGAAAATGGCGCCTTTGACGTCGCCGGCTTCGAGCATGCCGTGCGCCTGTGGACCATCGCCTTGGAAATCTCGGTCCTGATGGCCCAGTTCCCGTCCAAGGAAATCGCCGAACGGTCCTATGACTATCGCACGTTGGGTCTGGGTTTCGCCAATATCGGCGGCTTGTTGATGGCCGGCGGCCTGTCCTACGACAGCGAGGAGGGGCGCCAACTTTGCGGGGCGATTACCGCTCTGATGACTGGCGTGGCCTACGCCACCTCGGCGGAAATGGCCGGCGAACTTGGCGCCTTCCCGCGCTTCGCGGAAAACCGCGACGACATGCTTCGGGTGATCCGCAATCATCGCCGGGCGGCGTTGGGCGAGGCCACCGGGTATGAGGGCTTGACCGTGCCGCCGGTGCCGCTGGACAGCGCCAACTGCCCCGACCAGCCCCTGGTGGCGGCGGCGCGGGCGGCCTGGGACCAGGCTCTGGCTCTGGGCGAAAAACACGGCTATCGCAACGCCCAAGCGACGGTAATCGCGCCGACCGGGACCATCGGTTTGGTGATGG
This sequence comes from Nisaea sp., assembly GCA_002694075.1. GTDB lineage: Bacteria > Pseudomonadota > Alphaproteobacteria > Thalassobaculales > Thalassobaculaceae > TMED26. The sequence continues at coordinate 6,413 of NZLB01000065.1, read as the reverse complement.
ATTGCGATACCACCGGGATCGAACCCGATTTCGCCATTGTTAAATTCAAGAAATTGGCGGGCGGCGGCTATTTCAAAATCATCAACAACCTGGTGCCGGTGGCGCTGGCCGAGCTGGGTTATAGCCCGACCGAGGTCGACGAGGTGGTGGCCTATGCGGTTGGCCATGGCAGTTTGCATGGCGCGCCTGGCGTGAATACCGCGCGATTGGTGGAAAAGGGCTTTACCAAGGCCGCGCTGGCGGCCCTTGACCAGGCGCTCGCCTCGGCTTTCGATATCCGCTTCGCGTTCAACAAGTGGACGCTTGGCGCCGAATTCTGCACCGAGGTCTTGGGCTTCAGCGAGGACCAACTCAATGACATGTCCTTTGACATGTTGAACGAGTTGGGCTTCGGCGCGGCTGAAATCGACGCCGCCAACACCTATGTCTGTGGCGCCATGACGGTCGAGGGGGCGCCGCATTTGCGGGCCGAGCATTTGGCGATTTTCGACTGCGCCAATCCCTGCGGCCGTATCGGCAAACGCTTTCTCTCAGCGGAAAGCCATATCCGCATGATGGCGGCCGCCCAGCCGTTCATCTCGGGCGCGATTTCGAAAACCATCAACATGCCCAATGCCGCCACCGTCGCCGATTGCGCCGAGGCTTACATGCTGTCCTGGCGCTTGGGGCTGAAGGCCAACGCGCTATACCGTGATGGCTCGAAACTGTCGCAACCGCTGTCGGCGGCGTTGATCGATGACGACGATCTGGAAAGCCTGGAGGAAATCGCCGATGCCCCGACCGCGGTGCAGGCGCCGGTCCTGGCCGAACGCATTATCGAACGGGTGGTCGAACGGGCGGCGGCGCGCACCCGCCTGCCGGATCGCCGCAAGGGCTACACACAAAAAGCCTCGGTCGGCGGCCATAAGGTCTATTTGCGGACCGGTGAATACGAGGATGGCAAGATCGGTGAGATTTTCATCGATATGCACAAGGAAGGCGCCGCCTTCCGCTCACTGATGAACAATTTCGCCATCGCCGTTTCCATTGGTCTGCAGTACGGCGTGCCGTTGGATGAGTTTGTCGACGCCTTCACCTTCACGCGGTTTGAGCCCTCGGGCATGGTTCAGGGCAACGACGCGATCAAAATGGCGACCTCGATCTTGGATTATATTTTCCGCGAATTGGCGGTTTCCTATCTCGACCGCCACGACCTGTCCCATGTCAGCCGCGATGACTTGACGCCAGACAGCATGGGCCAGCCGGAAACCAAGGACGCACAAATGGCCAGCGCCGAGGCCGAGTTGATGCAGAAGGTCGAAAAAGTGGCCAGCCGCGGTTATGTCCGCAACAACTTGATCGTGTTGACCGGCGGCGCCGGTGGTGCTGGCGGCGTGGCCGCGAGCGCCCCGCAACCGACCGCCCCAACGGCCGCACCGATGGCGGGCGGGACCACCGCTTCGGCCGCCGTCGCCGTCGCCGAGATGGCTGCGCCGGTGACCATGGGCCAAAGCGCGGCCGACACCAAGATGGAGCGGATCCGCGAAGCGCGGATCAAAGGTTACGAGGGGGAGAATTGCGGCGAATGCGGTAATTTCACCCTGGTGCGCAACGGCACGTGTTTGAAGTGCGACACCTGCGGTGCGACCTCGGGCTGTAGCTGACGCGACGCAGACAAAAAAGCCCCGCGTCGCTCGCGCGGCGCGGGGTTTGCCGTGTCCGGTTGGCGCGCTTACTCCGCGGCGGCCGCCGCCGGTTTATTGACCAGCGCGGTATAGTCTTCCATCAAGGTCTGGCAAATCTCGCCGGGCGTGAAGGTCAACTCGCCGATCCGCCCGACCGGCGTCACCTCGGCGGCGGTGCCGGTGAGGAAGCATTCGCGGGCCTTGGTCATGTCCTCGGGCATGATCGCGCGTTCCACCACCTCATAGCCGCGCGCTTTGGCTAGGTCGATCACCGTGCGCCGGGTGATGCCGTCCAGAAAGCAATCCGGGATTGGCGTGTGAATGCGGTCATCATCCATCAGGAAAAAGATGTTGGCACCGGTCGCCTCGGCCACCTGCCCGCGGTAGTCAAGCATCAAGGCATCATGGAAGCCTTCCTTTTCGGCCTTATGCTTGGACAGGGTGCAGATCATGTACAGGCCAGCCGCCTTGGCATCGGTCGGCGCCATGTCCGGGGCCGGTCGGCGCCAGGGCGCCATCTGCAGGTCAATCCCCTTCATCTTGGCCTCGGCGTCGAAATAGGACGGCCAATCCCAGGCGGCGATGGCCAAATGGATGGCGTTGTCTTGGGCCGAGACGCCCATCATCTCGCTGCCGCGCCAGGCCACCGGGCGAATGTAGGCGTCGCGCAAACCCGACGCGGTCATCACCGCTTGTTTGGCGGTCTCAATTTCGTCAACCGAGTAGGGGATTTCGAAATCCATCAGTCGCGCCGATTTGTGCAGGCGCTCGGTATGGGCGCGCGACTCGAAAATCTGTCCGCTATAAACGCGCTCGCCCTCGAAGACGGAACTGGCATAATGCAGGGCATGGCTCAACACATGCAGCTTGGCGTCGCGCCACGGTACCATCTCGCCGTCGTACCAGATCATTCCGTCACGATCATCGAAGGATGTGGTCATCATGGTTCAAACCTCCACCATATTCCCGAAGGCGGTTTTTTCGATCATTGCGCTCGGGTTATAGGTCATTATATTTCATGTTAGACCATCAAATAATAACAATCAAAAGGGAAATGTCAACATGGCTGACGTAAAAAGTCCGGCCAATCCACTTTTCCTCCGAGAGGAGGAATTGCGTCAAGGGATTGAGATGTTGTTTTTCGCCTATCGTGATTTCACCGGCGAGCCGGACGCCATGTTGGCCCGCATCGGGTTGGGCCGCGCGCATCACCGGGTGGTCTATTTCGTCGGCCGCAATCCGGGGATCACGGTCAGTGAGTTATTGGCGATTTTGAAGATCACCAAGCAAAGCCTGTCTCGTGTGCTCAGCCATCTGGTGGCGGAAGGGTACATCGTACAACGTCCCGGTTTAAGTGACCGGCGTAAGCGCATGCTGGAATTGACGGCCAAGGGGGTCGAGTTGGAGCAGATGCTGACCGACCGCCAACGCAAACGTTTCGCCGCCGCCTACCGCGCCGCCGGCGCCGAGGCGGTGCAGGGATTTCGCCGGGTGCTGCGCGACATCATCGACATCGACGACCGCCACCGCTTCCCCGAGGTCAGCGCCTTGCCGCCCGGACCCGGAAAGAGGTAACCCGCGCCATGCCCGTCGATACCGCCCATATCCTTGTGGTCGATGACGATCAACGGCTGCGCGATTTGCTGGACCGTTTTTTGACCGACAATGGGTACAACGTGACGACCGCAGGCGACGCCGACGAGGCGCGCGCCAGCCTGCGTGGCCTGCGTTTCGACGCCTTGGTGTTGGACCGCATGATGCCGGGTGAGGATGGTTTGTGCCTGGCCCGCGACCTGCTAACCCATGACGCCACCCCGATCCTGTTGTTGACCGCCATGGGTGAGCCCGATGAGCGGATCGCGGGGCTGGAATCCGGCGTCGACGATTATTTGGTGAAACCCTTTGAGCCCCGCGAATTATTATTGCGTTTAGGCAATATTTTGCGCCGCGCGGCGAATGACGGGCCGGGCGCCGGCGAGGTGGTTCGCTTCGGCGCTTTTCGGTTTGATCCCGGCCATCGGCTGTTGACGGAAAATGATATGCCGGTGCGATTGACCGAGGCGGAAAGCGGCCTTTTGGCGGTATTGGCGGCGGCGCCGGGCCAGCCGATCGCGCGTGACGAACTGGCCGCCCGCGATAGCCAGGCCGGTAATAGCCGGGCCGTCGATGTGCAGATCACGCGTCTCCGCCGCAAGATTGAGCGAGATCCCAAATTCCCGCGCTATCTGCAAACCGTGCGTGGCATGGGTTATATGCTGCAAATCGACGGCGTGGAGTCGGCCCCATGAGCGGTCGGGTGACGCCGCCCAAGCCGGGGTTGTTCAAGCGTCTGTTGCCGCGGACCTTGTTTGGCCGGGCGCTGTTGATCATCGTCACGCCGGCGTTGCTGATGCAGGCGGTGACCGCGTTTATTTTCTATGAGCGCCATTGGGACACCATGACCCGCCGCCTGGTGTGGAGCGTGGCCGGCGACATCGGCCTGGTGCTGCGCCAAATCGATGCCGCCGACGTGGCCGGTTCGGTCGCCCGGCTGCAGGATGACGCCGCCGCCTTGCTTGATTTTGGGATCACCTATCAACCCGGCGTGGCACTGGCGAGCGATGACCGGGAACCGCGTGATTATGTCGAGGAGACCATGCGCGACGCCATGGCCCGCAAGGTCAATCGCCGCTATACCATCGACAATGTCGAAGCGGACCGCCAGGTCCTGGTTCAGGTGCAATTGGCCAGTGGTGTGCTGGATGTGCTAGTCCATCGCAAACGTCTGTATAGCTCAACCACCTATATCTTTATTCTCTGGATGGTCGGCAGCGCCTTGGTGTTGTTCGCGGTGGCGATTGTTTTCATGCGCAATCAAATTCGGCCGATCCGCCGCTTGGCCGATGCGGCGCGCAGCTTTGGTATCGGCCGTGATGGCGGTGACTTGCCGATTGAGGGCGCCAGCGAGGTGCGCCAGGCGGCGGTCGCCTTCGGTCAAATGCGCGATCGTATTCGCCGCCAGCTAACCGAGCGCACTGAAATGTTGGCCGGTGTCTCGCACGACCTGCGCACGCCATTGACGCGCATGAAACTGCATTTGGCGATGATGGGCACCGGCAATGGGTTGGATGAGCTGCAAAGCGACGTCGCCGATATGGAGCACATGGTCGAGGGCTATCTCGCGTTCGCCCGAGGCGAGGGGGGCGAGTCGGTGCGTCCGGCCAATCTGGCGGCCTTGGCCAGTGAAATCGTCGAGGCCGAGACGCGCACCGGCCACACCATCGACCTGCGCTTGCCGGCCGAACAGGAATTTATCCTGCCGGTCCGCGCCAACGCCCTGAAGCGCGCCATGACCAATCTGTTGACCAACGCCTGCCGTCATGGCGACCAGGTGCGATTCAGTGTGAGCGGCGACAGCGAGACCGTTGAGCTGACGGTGGAGGATGACGGTCCCGGCATTCCGGTCGACCGGCGCGCCGATGTGCTGCGACCTTTTGTGAGGCTCGATAGCGCGCGCAGTCCGCATGCCGGCGGCACCGGCCTGGGCCTGACCATCGCTCGCTCGATCGCCCATGAACATGGCGGCGATTTGCATTTGGCGAACAGCCCCATGGGCGGGTTGAAGGCGGTTATCCGCCTGCCGGTGTGACGCTTAGTAGAGCCGGCCGCCAGTCGGCACCGCGTGGTCCGGCCGCAGCAAGACGACCTCGTTTTCGTCATCGGGCACGCCAAGGACCAAGACTTCGCTCATGAATTTGCCGATTTGTTTGGGCGGGAAATTGACCACCGCGATCACCTGGCGGCCCGGCAGGGTGGCGGGGTCATAGTATTTGGTAATCTGCGCCGACGTTTTCTTGACCCCAATCTCGTCGCCGAAATCGACCCATAACTTAATCGCCGGGCGGCGCGCCTCGGGAAACGGTTCGGCCTGGCGAATGACGCCAACCCGAATATCGACCTTCAAAAAATCATCGAATGTGATGGCCATGGCAGGCGCCTTCCCGGTTGCTTCGGCGGGCCGACCGTAGCCGTCCGCCGGGGCGACGACAAGAGCCCAAAAAACAACGCCTCGCCCCAAGGGCCGGGCGCCATTCGAAGCGTTCGTGGATCGACGTTTATTTGGTGGCGACCATCTTGGTGACTTCATCCAAGACGTCGGTCACACGCTTGGAGATGATCTCCAGCGCTTCGCCGCCGGACGTCGTCATGATGTCCGACAATTCTTTAGTGTTGGCGATGGCCGTGACATAGCCATCCTTCAGAATAGCGGTCTGGGTTTTCACGCGCTTTTCCGGGCTGCCGGCGGCCATCAGGTCCTGGACAGTCTTGGCCGAGTCTTCCATCGTCTTGGTCACGATTTCGCCGTGCCGTTTGGCGACCGCTTGGGCGCCGGCGAAGGCGGTTTGGTTGGCGGTGATCACCGCTTCGACATTGCGCTGCATGAAGTCGACCATGGCGGTGGTGTCAAACGACGGAATCTTCATGTCGGCCATCAGCTTTTGCGCGTCGAACTCAAAAAATGGGTTAGTGTTAGCCATCTCTTCTCTCCCCTGACGGGCGCTTTGGATGGTGCGCCGCAATAACAAATCGGCGCCTTTATATGGGGCCTCAACGCGGAGGTCAAGAAAATTTTGTGCGGCGCACAAAAATTATTCCGAGGCAGACGCCGGCCGCGCCAGCCCGATGGAAAGGGCGATTTCCTCGGCGCGGGCGAGCCCGCGATCCAGCGCCTTCATGGTCGCCGACAGATCGGCGCTGTCATCGTCGAGC
>NZLB01000064.1 GCA_002694075.1 Nisaea sp. | reverse complement strand
ACCGGCGCCTCGTCGATGCCAAGGTCGATTAAATCGCGGGCGTCTTCGGCCGCCGCCTGGCTGTCGGCGATCACCACGGCGATCGGCTGGCCCAGATATTTGACGCTGTCGGTGGCCAGCACCGGGCGTTCCGGCTCGCGCATTGGCTGGCCGTCATCGCCGGTGACCGGCGCGCGGCTGCGCATGGGCTTGACCCCGCCGGCGGCCAGGTCGCCTGCGTCGTAGACCGCGCGCACGCCAGGCGCCGCGCGTGCCGCCGACAGGTCCAGGGCGGTAATTCGGCCATGGCCGACCGGCGCGCGCAGCAGCACCGCGCGCAGGCTGTCGGCGGGCACCAGATCCTCGGTGAACTGGGCGGCGCCGGTCAGCAGGTCGAGATGTCGTTCACCCAGCATGGCGATCCCCTTCGTAGATGGCGGCGCATGGTCTCATTCCGTTGACGCCGGGTCCAGGGGCATCGCCAACAAATGAAAGGACAAGGATTTGCCATGGCCATCCAAGCCGAGACTGCCGTTGACGCCCCCTTCCAGGACATCGTCGATGACGAAATTCAGGGCCGGCAGCTTGGGTAGCTCATAGCGCCGCACGGCGGTCGCGCCTCGGTGGGCGAAATGGGCCAACACCCGCGCCTCGGTCAGGAAATCGCTGAGCGCCGCGAAATCCCCGTCGTCGAAGGGAAACACCGCGATGTTCAACCGGTTGCCTTTGTCGCCGGCGCGGGCGTGGGCAATGTCGTAAAGCCGCCGCCCGCCCATCACGTGAGCTCCGCCGCCGAGACCACGGCGACTTGGGGGCGCACCCGCGCCCGCGGCACCAGCGCCGAACTGGTTTGGATTTGCGGGGTGACTTGGGTGCGCAAGCCGCCGCCGCCGGCCGGACCGCAGCAGTAGAGGGCGGTGATCTCGTCACTGAACGCCTTGGCCTCGGCCGCGTCCATCGAGCGCAGCGCGCCGCGCACACGATATTCGCCGTCGTCCGGCCAACTGCCCGCCTGGCGCAAATCGCCGCTGTCGCCGTCGAAGATCGACATCGTGCCCATGACGTCGTATCGGGCCGCCTGGTTAAGCCCGCGCGCGGCATTGCGACCGCGCAGGATGTCGATGGCCAATTCGGCCCGACGGCGCGCGTTCGGGCCCACGTAGCTGAGCTCGCCCTCGGCCAGATAGCCGCCGTCATAGGACAGAGTGGCCTTTAAAGTCTCTGGTGCCGGCGCGCCGCGCGCGCCGGTGACGCGGACACGGTCCGGCCCCTCGGCGGCGAGGGAAACCTCGGTCAAGTCCAAGGTCACGTCGGGTGTCAGATAGGCCGATGGGTCATGAATTTCATACAGTAATTGCTCTTTCACCGTGCGCAGGTCGACGGCGCCGCCGGTACCTGCCGCCTTGGTGATGACCAATCCGTCGTCATCGGAAAGTTCGGCGATGGGAAAACCGACCTGGTCGAGGCCGCCGACGTCCTTGCGCCCGGGGTCGGCGAAATAGCCGCCGGTCACTTGCGCGCCACATTCCACCAAATGGCCGGCGCAGGTGGCCGCCGCCAAATGATCGAGGTCGCCGATGTCCCAGCCAAAGGCGTGCATCGCCGGGCCAACCACCAGGGCCGGATCCGCACAGCGTCCGGTGACCACCACATCGGCGCCCCGGTCCAGCGCCTCGGCGATGGGCGCGCCGCCGAGATAGACATTGGCCGCGATCATCCCGCCGGCGGCGGCGTCAAGCCCCTCCAAGGCGGGCAGGGCGCGCAATTCGTTTTCCGCCATCACGCCCAAAAGATTATCGCCTTCGACGATGCCGATGCGAAGGTCATCCAAGCCAAGGTCCCGCGCCAATTCGGCGATGCGGGCGGCCGCCGCGCGCGGATTGGCCGAGCCAAAATTGGATACGATACGAATCCCGGCGGCGGCGCAATCGGCCAGGACCGGGCGCAGAAATTCCAATAAATTGGGCGCGTGTCCGGCATCCGGATCGCTTTGGCGTTGGCGCTGGGCGGCCGCCAGGGTGCGCTCGGCCAAGGTCTCGAAAACCAGGAAACAAGGGCCTTTGCGGCGGCGCAAATCGGCCACCACCGGCACCGCCGCGTCAGTGCGATCCCCGGCGAAGCCGGCGCCGCAGCCGATGTGAATAGTTTTTGTCATCGCTTACACCTCGCCTGTGTCGAGCACATACCCATCGCGCCGGTCGGCCGCCACCGCCTTTGCCGCGCGCGCCTTCGGGTCGCCATGGCCGCCGCCGCCGGCGGTTTCGAGGCATAGCTCGTCACCCTGGCCAAGAGCCAGACCGGTGACCTTGGACGGCAGGTCCTGTGTGCCGCCATCGGCGCGGGTCAGGGTTAGGCGGCCGGGCGCCCCCGGGGCGCCCCCGGCGAGACCGTAGGGCGGCACCTTGAAGCGGTCCAGATTGGCGGCGAACACGCCGGCCGGCGCGTCCAATCGGAAAGCCCGTACCAGGCCAAGCCCGCCGCGATGCTTGCCGGCGCCGCCCGAACCGGCGCGCAGGCCATAACGCGTGAAGGTGATCGGATAATCGCCTTCGATCATCTCAATCGGTGAATTGGCGATGTTGTGAAAGCCGCAGGAAAAGCCGCTGGCGCCGTCGCCGTTGGGATGGCCACCCCAGCCGCCGCATTCCAGGTCGAAATAAACTTGCCGCGAGCCATCGGCGTTGATGGCGTTGACCGCGTAGGCGTAGGACACGCCGTAATAGCTGGCTGGCACCCGTTCGGGCAGGGCGGCGGCGAAAGCGCCCATCACCGCGTTGACGATCCGGTGGCCGGTCGCCATGCGGTTGGCCACCGGGGCCGGATATTGGGCGTTAACCACGCTGCCGGCGGGGGCGTGGATGGTGATCGGGCGATAGCAGCCGGCATTGGCCGGGACGTCGCGGCCAATCGACATGAGCACGCCGCAAATCACCGCCGAGCGAGTCATGTTGAGGGTACAGTTGATGGGACCGGTGGCCTGCGGGCTGGAGCCGTCCAAATCAATCGATACCTGATCGCCGGCGATGGTCACCTGGACCCGGATCTTTAACTGGGTGTCCCGGTCGATCCCGTCGTCATCGACCCAATCGGTAAAACTGTATTGGCCATCGGGGCTGGCCGCGATCACCGCTCGCATGGCCGCTTCCGACTGGTCCTGAATGCGGCGGGCGGCGGCGGCCAGACGCGCCGCGCCATAGCGCCGGCNAATCCGCTGCAAGGTCTCGGCGCCGGTNCCAAGGGCGGCCAACTGCGAGGCGAAATCGCCGCCGACATTGGCCGGCTCGCGGCTGTTNGCCAACAACATGTCGATGATCGCTTGGTTACGTCGCCCGCCTTCGACGATCTTGAGCGGCGGAATGCGCAAACCTTCCTGATGNATCTCGCTGGCGCCGGCGTCNTAGCTACCGGGNGCGCCGCCGCCGACATCCAAGTGATGGACTAGNATCCCGGCGATNGCGATCAATTGGCCATCCAAAAAGACCGGCTTGAAGGTTTGAATGTCGGGCAGGTGTTGGCCGCCGCTATAGGGGTCGTTGGTGATGATGACATCGCCGTCATGCCAGTTTTCCAGGGGAAAGGGGCCGGCGATCAAATCCTCCAAACAGGCGGCCATCGAGTTGAGATGCACCGGCATGCGGGCGGCCTGGGCCACGCTTTGACCGTGGGCGTCGAACACGCAGGTCGAGTAGTCGAGGATTTCGCGCACCACCGACGATCGGCTGGTGCGCCAGATGGTGACGCTCATCTCTTCGGCGGCTGAGACAAGGGCGTTTCGAATAACCTCGGTTTGCACCGCGTCCAGGCTGTCGTGATCGGTCATTGAGCGGTTCTCCTCAGCCATCATGGTCGGCGATCAAGGCGCCGCCGGCAACCCGGCGCAGGGTCCAGCCGGGGGGGATGAACAAGCTGGTGTGCTGATCCTCCACCAGCAGCGGGCCGGCGAGCGCGGCGTCAACGGCGATATCGGCGCGCGCGAAAACCGCAATCTCCGCCCAATCGTCCAGGTAGACACGGTCGGTGGCGGTCGCGCCTCCGCCGCCGCCGGGGGCCTCGGCCGGCCGCGGTTTGGGCAGGCGACCGATGGCGGTGAGCCGCAGGTTAACGATTTCGGGCACCGCCGCCGTATCGCTGTGAGCGTACTGCGCCTGGTGGGCCTGGTGGAAAGCGGTGACGCTGCCGGCCAAATCCGCCGGCGTCGCCAGGGCCACGGTGATTTCATAAGCTTGCCCGCGATAGCGCAGATCAAGGGCCAGGGCGAGATCACGGTCGGCCTCGGCGATCCCATCTTGGTCCAGGCGGGCGTTGCCGTCGGCGATCATCGCCGTGGCCGCCGCCGTCAAGCCGTCGATGGCGCTGTCATCGGCGTTACCGCTGAAGGCGCGGATCAGGTCGTGGCGCAAATCGGCATAGAGCATGCCCCAGGCGCTCAAGGTGCCGGCGTCGCCAGGGAACAGGACCCGCCGCATGGCCAGGTCGGCGGCCGTCTCGCAGGCGTGCAAGCCGCCGGCGCCGCCGAAAGCGGCGAGGGTGAAATCGCTGGGGTCCAGACCTTTTTCGAACAGGCTGAGGCGGATGGCGCTGGCCATATGAGCGGTGGCGATCGTCAGGATGCCGCTGGCCGCCGCCTCGGTGGTGAGTTGGGCCGGTTTCGCCACGCGCGTTTCAACCGCTCGGCGGGCGGCGTCGGCGTGCAACGTCATGGCCCCACCGAGAAAACGCGCCGGCGCGATCCGCCCCAGGGTGACATTGGCGTCGGTCACCGTCGGCCGGTCGCCGCCCTGGCCATAGGCCGCCGGGCCGGGGGTGGCGCCGGCGCTTTCGGGGCCGACATAGAGGGCGCCAACCGCGTCAACCCCGGCCAGCGAGCCGCCGCCGGCGCCGATGGTGCGCATTTCGACCATCGGCAAGCGCACCGGACAGCCGCCGACCTCGCCCTGGGCGATCATCCGGGTGCGCCGTTCTTGGATCAACGAAACGTCATAGCTGGTCCCGCCCATGTCGACGGCGACCAGATTGTCGAGATCGAGATGACCGGCCAGGGTTTCGGCGGCGAGGGCGCCGCCGCTTGGCCCCGACAGCAGCAAACGGGCCGGCTCGCGCGCCGCCACCGCCGGTCGTGCGACACCGCCGTTGGATTGCACCAGGTAAACTGGCCGGTTAAACCCGGCGGTCGCCAGACGCGCTTCCAGACGGCTGAGATAGGCGCCGACCACCGGCATCAACAGGGCATTGAGAACGGTCGTCGAACTGCGCTCGAACTCGCGAAACTCGGGGCTGATATCGCTCGACAGTGACAGGTGCATGTCCGGCAGGCGGTCGGCGATACGCGCGGCGATGGCCTGCTCGTGATCGGGAGTGATATGGGCGTGCAGGCAACAAATGGCGGTGGTTTCGACCTCAAGCTCGGCCAGGCGATCAATCGCCGCGTCGAGGCTGGCGGGGTCCAGGGGCGTCGCTACCCGACCGTCGGCGGTGATCCGCTCGACCACGCCCAGGCGGCGCGCGCGGGGTATCAAAAGCAGGCGGTCTTCGGCCAGGCTGGCGTAGATGTCGCGGCGCATGTGGCGGCCGATTTCCAACACATCCTCGAAACCGGCGGTGGTGACAAGGGCGCCGGCCGGCAGCTTTTGTTCCAACACCGCGTTGGTGGCGATGGTGGTGCCGTGGATCAACATGCTGACCTGGTCGAAGCCGAAGCCGAACCGTTCCGCCGCTTCGGAAATGCCGGTCAGCAGGCCGATTGACGGGTCGGCCGGGGTGGTCGCGGTTTTATGCGCCCGCGCCAGACCGGTCGCCTCGTCCAAGATTTGCACATCGGTGAAAGTGCCGCCGATATCGACGGCGATGCGGACCGGGGCGTCCGCGGCAATTGCGTGGGCGGCCATCGATCAAGCCACCGTCATGGTCAGGCCGCCGTCGACGGGCAGGCAATGACCGGTGATATAGCCGGCTTCGTCGGAGGCCAAAAACAAGGCGGCGTTGGCGACATCCCAGGCGGTGCCCATACGGCCGGTCGGACACATCGCGTGGCGGGCCGCCACCATTTCATCGAGGTCGGCGTATTCGGTTGAAATTTGTCCATAAATCATTGGGGTATCCATTAATCCGGGCATGATCGCGTTCACACGCACGCCCTGTTTGGCGTATTGCAGGGCGAGCCCGACGGTCAATTGGTTGATCGCGCCTTTGGTCGCGTAATAGCTGGCGTAAGGGTAGCCGACATAGCGAATGCCGGCGATTGACGAGGTGTTGACAATGGCGCCCCGGCCGGCCTGGGTCATATGCGGCAAGACATGTTTGCAGGCGCTGAAAATGGTGGTCAGATTGATGTCCAGGACGCGCCGCCATTCCTCTTCCGACAATTCCACCGGCCCGCCCATCACGGCGATGCCGATATTGTTCATCAGCACATCGATCCGGCCATGGGCGCCGATAGCATCGTCAACCAGGGCGGCGACCGCCGCGCCATCGGTGGCGTCACAGGCGGCGGCATCGCCCGACAGCCCTTCGGCGGCGATCAAATCGGCGGTTTCAGCGGCCGCCGCCGGGTCACGGTCGACCGCCACCACATGGGCACCGGCGCGGGCGAAGGTAAGGGCGCTGGCCTTGCCATTGCCCCAACCGGGCCCCGACGACCCGGCGCCCATCACCAGCGCCACACGGTTTTGCAACCGTCCGGTCATATCCGTTCCTTTCCGCGCCAACCGCGCCCGCCCATCATTGATCGCGGGGCATGTTAATCGTCCATCGACGGCCCGTCGACCGTGGCGTCCCGTCAACCGCGCCGGGAGGCTGGATTATTCAAGGGGGATAAACTCGAATGTGGGAAGCCGCGCGGCCAAAGTGGCGAACGGCATGGGACTGGCCAGTCGATTGCGAAATCGCTCAGGGGTTTCGCCGGCGCTTGCGGCGGTCGCCAGGCCGCCGACCTCGGTCAGGCGCGGCGCCGTTTCGTCGATTTGCCAGAAACGGTATCCGAGCGCATGTAACAAAGTTTCGATATCGCGCCAGGGCGCCGGCCGATTGCACTCGATCACCAGATGCGGCCGATCACGCCGTAGCGTTTGGGCGCAGCCCATCAGCGCCGCTTGTTCCGAGCCTTCGGTATCGCATTTGATGAGCGCCGTGGGGCGCCTTTCCTTAGTCAAAAAGCCATCGAGAACGAGGGTTGGGACAAGCTGTCCGGCAGCCGATCCATCATCGTCGGTGAGCCGTCCGCCCGAGCTTAAATAACCCTCCGGGGCGTCGTTACATAACTGCCCGCGTCCGTTGACATCCGCCGCGGCGGCACGCACGACCGCGATATTGGAACATCCATTGGCGCGGGCGTTGAGTGCGAGGCGGGCCAGATTGGTGGCGTCCGGCTCAACGGCGATGATTTGCGCCCGGGGCGCGACATGGGCCGCAAGAAGGGTGAAATAGCCGGTATGCGCGCCGATATCGACGATCCGATCGGCGTCGTGGCCAAGCGCGGCGATGAGGGCGCTGCTGGATGGCTCATAAACACCATGCCAGAAGCATCGCAAGGCGATGCCGTCGTCGCGGTCACAAAGCAACATCTCGAATGTTGTGCTGGGCACCGGCGTGGTGGTTACAAATCCTGTGAATGTCGGCAGGGTCAAAAGCTCACTCAAGGCGCGCGGCAGAGCGCGCGCCGCGACCAATCGCTCGCGTTCGGCGACGGCGCGGCTGTTGCGCGCGGCGCGGTTCATCAGGTGACCATCGAAGGTTGTTCGACCCGCCGCCAAAGCGCCGTGGAAAGTGTTCGCGAAAGCCGCACGAACGCCCGATCACTGGTCTTGCGCTCTCCCTTGGCGCTCCACACCGCCAATTCCGGGCGATAGCTAAACCCCATCAGGCGATCGGTCAGCCGCGCCGCCTGTAGCCTATCGCCGCGGCAATGGTCATGGGCTTCGGTCAGGCAAACCTGATCATCGTACCAAGCCGCCGGGCGCCGACGCGCCCAGAAGGTGGTCATCGCATCCAGAAACGGCGCGCCGCCGCGGCCAACGAATACAAGGCCGGCG
>NZLB01000063.1 GCA_002694075.1 Nisaea sp. | reverse complement strand
AGCAGGCCGCCATGCAACTGGCCGCGCGAGTTGCAATGGTGGGCGGCGGCGCGAAAGGCGAAGACCAACTCGCCATCGGCCGTCTCGCGGCACAGGAACGGGCCGCAATTAGTTTCATGCGGGTCGGTTGGATCAAAAACATGGTAACCGGTGAGGGCCGGGTCTTCAGGCGGGGCTGTCATGGGGTCTCTCCCAGGCGAGTATTTAGAATACACCGCTTTCCAGTCCGGCCGCCATGGTCATGCCAAGCTCGCGGCATCGGTCGGCGAAATCGGCCTGATAATCGCCGCGCAGGACCAAGGGCGGCGCCACTTGTCGCCAGCGCAGACCGGTGGTGATGGTCGCCAAGGCGCGCTGCGTGCCGGTGCCGTCATGGCCGGCGCGAATATAAGCGGCGAAGGGCCGGCCCTGGGTGGTTTCCAGGCAAGGGTAATAGATGCGGTCGAAAAAATCTTTCAGCGCGCCGCTCATATAGCCAAGGTTTTCCGGCGTCCCAAGCAAGATCGCGTCGGCCGACCGCACCGCCGGTACATCCGCGTCGAACGGGTTGCGCACGACCACCTCAACCCCGCTAATGGCGGGATCGCGGGCGCCGGCGGTCGCGGCGTCGCGGAGGGCGCGGGTATTGGCCGAGGGTGCGTGGGCGACGATTAACAAGGTTTTTATGCGCATCTTCCTTCGATGCCGGTTGCCGGCGCCAAGGTCAAGGCCCGCCCTTTTGGCTTGGCGGGCGGGGGGCGCTTTCCGCTATGCTGCCGGCGAGTCTTTGATGGGGGAAGGGCATGGCCTACGCGGCGTTTGATTTGACCGGCAAAGTGGCGTTGGTGACCGGTGGCAACCGAGGGATCGGCTTTGGCATGGCCAAGGCGCTGGCCGAAGCCGGCGCCGACGTGGCGATTTGGGGCACCAATCCGGATAAGACCGAGGAAGCGTGCGCCCAATTGGTCGGCCTTGGCGGACGTGTGACGGGTGCCCAGGTCGATGTTTCCGACGCCGCCGCGGTGGACGCCGCGATGGCCGATTTGGTCGCCGATTTTGGCCGCGTCGACACGGTCGTCGCCAATGCCGGCATCGGCCGTTTTTCAAAATCCTTCCTAGAGATCAGCGAGGCCGATTATCGCCGCGTGCTGGCGGTCAACCTGGACGGGGTTTTCCATACCTTGCGCGCCGGCGCGCGCCACATGCAGGAACGGGCCGAACGCGGCGACGCCGGCGGCTCGCTGGTCGGGGTGGCCAGCCTGGCGGCGATCGAGGGGGCGGCGGCCAATCAACACTACGCCGCCACCAAAGGCGCGGTGGTGTCGATGACCAAGGCGATCGCCGTCGAGTTCGCGCGCTATGGCATCCGCGCCAACGCCATTCTGCCCGGCTGGATCGCCACCGACATGACCGAACGCCATCAAACCAACGACCGTTTCGTCGCCAAGGTATTGCCGCGGGTCCCGGTGCGGCGCTGGGGCCAACCCGATGATTTCGGCGGCATGGCGATCTATCTCGCCTCCGACGCGTCGCGTTATCAGACCGGCACGACCAATATTATCGACGGCGGCTATTCGGTGTATTGAGGCCGTCGATGACCGACTTGACGTCGCGCCCAGCGGCTTTTCTCGACCGTGACGGGGTGCTCAATGAAGATATCGGGTACGCTTATCGCCCCGACCAAATCATCTGGGTCGAGGGCGCCATGTCGGCGGTGCGCTGGCTGAACGGGCGCGGCTTTTGGGTGTTCGTGGTGACCAACCAGGCGGGCGTCGCGCGCGGCTTGTATGACGCGCCGGCGGTCGAAAACCTGCACCGCTGGATGGCCGGCGAAATGGCCGCCGCCGGCGCGCGCATCGATGACTTTCGCTATGCCGCTTTTCATCCCGATTTCGATGACGGTCGCTTTTCCGACCGCGCCGATTGGCGCAAACCGGGCGCGGGCATGTTACGCGATCTCTGCGCCTCTTGGCCGGTCACGCCGGCCGGCTCTTTCATGATTGGCGACCGCGACAGCGACGTGGCGGCGGCGGCCGCCGGCGGCGTCCCCGGATATTTGTTCACCGGCGGCAATCTTTTGACGGCGGTGCGCGCGATTGTCGAGGGGGGCGCTTAACCCGGCCGGCTTGTCGCCTGGGCAGCGGCACGTTAGGCTTAGCGTCAAGCGGCGCAGAGCCACATTGTTTGAGGGGAGAGGTTCAATGGCTTTAACCATGACATCGTTGGATCGCACTTTCGGGGTTCGGATCACCGGCAAGCGGATCCCGGATTTCACGGACGACGAGTGGCAAACCGTGATGGACGCTTTCCATGACCATGCCGCCCTGGTCTTGCCCGAACAGTTTTTGACCGCCGATGAGCATATCGCCTTCGCCGAGCGGTTCGGCGATATCGAGTATCTGCGGCCCGGCGAAAAAGCCATCCCGGTTAGCAATCAGCACGCCGACGGCAAGATCATGACGCCGGAGGAAAAGCGCTATCAAACCCTGCGCGGCAATGAGGGCTGGCACACCGACAGCTCTTACATGCCGCTGGCCTCCAAGGCCTCGGCGCTGGCCGCCGAAGTGGTGCCGGCTGAGGGCGGCGAGACCGAATTCGCCGACATGCGCGCGGCCTATGACGCTTTGGACGCGGCGACCAAGGCCGAGATCGCCGATCTGTCGGCCTATCATTCGCTTTATAAATCGCAGGCCAAGGCCGGCTTCACTTTCAAAACCGGCGAGGCTTACGGCTATCATGCCGAAGGCGCGCCGTTGCGCCCCCTGGTCAAGGTGCATCCGGTGACCGGTCGACCGTCCCTGTTCATCGGTCGCCACGCCTATCGGATTCCGGGCATGGAGGACGCCGACGCCGCGGCCCTCTTGGATCGGTTGTTGACCGACGCCTGCCAAATGCCGCGCACTTATCGCCATCAATGGCGGCCGGGCGATATCGTGATCTGGGACAATCGTTGCGTCCTGCACCGCGCCTGTCCTTATGATTACGACCAGCCGCGGGTGATGCGCCATGTGCGCGTCGCCGGCGATCCGGCCAGTGAATTGGCCCTGGTCACCACGCCGGACGAATTGGCCAACGGTTTCGCGCCGGCCCGGTCGGGCGCTTAAGTACGCTGGCCGCCATCCAAGGCGGCGGCCAGTTCATCGGCGGGGATATCGTCGAAAGACGCGTAATTCATGCGGTAAAGGCGGGCGTATAGCCCGCCTTTTTCCATCAGCGCGTGATGGCTGCCGGTCTCGACGATGGCGCCGTCCTGCAGGACGATGATGCGGTCGGCGTCGCGGATGGTCGCCAGACGATGGGCGATGATCAACGCCGTGCGCCCCGTCAGCAAGCGTTTCAGGGCGCGCTGAATTTCTAATTCGGTATAGCTGTCGACGCTCGCCGTGGCCTCGTCCAAGACCAGAATTTTGGCGTCGGCGACCAACGCCCGGGCGAAGCTCAGCAACTGGCGCTGGCCAAGCGATAGGTTGGCGCCGCCCTGTTCCAGCATCGTGTCATAACCATCGGCGAGCCGGCGAATGAAGGCATCGGCGCCGACCGCGCGGGCGGCCGCCTCGACCTCGGCGTCGCTGGCCGCGGTCTTGGCGAAACGAATGTTGTCGCGGATGCTGGCCGAGAACAGGAACGGTTCCTGCAGGACCATGGCGATATGCCGGCCAAGGGATGCTTGCGTCAATTCGCGCACGTCATAACCGCCAATCCGCACCGCGCCCGACCAGACGTCGTAAAAGCGATGGGCGAGAGCGGTGGTGCTGGTTTTCCCGGAACCGGTCGGCCCGACCAGGGCGACGGTTTCGCCCGGCGCGACCGCGAACGAAATATCCTTCAAGACAGGATTGCCCGGCTCGTAACCAAAGGTGACGTGATCAAAACTGATCGCGCCATCGATGGTCGCCGGGTCGACGGCGTCGGTGGCGTCGGCGACATCGACCTCGACATCGATGACCTCGAAAATACGTTGGCCGGCGGCCATCGCCCGCTGCATCGTGCTGTATTGAATGGTCAGCGAACGGATTGGGTCGAAGAAACGCTGGGTGTAAAATAAAAACGCCACCATCACGCCGATGTCGCTTTCGCGGTTAAGGACCATGGCGCCGCCGATCACGATGATGATCGCCATCGCCGCGCCGGTCAGGGTGTCGACGATGGGGATCATCACATTGGTAAAGGCCGAGGCGCGCAAATGGGTGTTGAGGTTGCGGCGCGCCTTTTCCTCGAACAGATCGGCGTTGAGCGGCTCGCGCGTCAATTCTTGAATCGCCCGGATGCCATGGACGTTTTCGGCCAAGGCGCCGTTGGTCGCGCTGCTCGCCTCGCGGGCATCCATGAAGGCCCGCCGCGCGCGCGGCAGCCAGACAATCCGCACCAAGGCCAGTAGCGGCACCACCGACAGGGTCAGCGCGCCCAACACCGGGTCCAACCACAACAGGACCGTCACAATGCCAAACAGCAAAACCAGGTCGCCGACCGCGAAGATCGAGGATTCCAAAAATTCTTGAAGCGCGTAAACATCGCCCTGCAGGCGCGACATCAAGCGGCCGACTTCGGTTTTGTCCATGAAGGTCAAGGAGACCACCTGGAGATGGCCGTACATCGCCCGGCGCAGGTCGAACAGCAGGTTCTGCGCGGTCTCACCGACGATGGTCTCCATCAAATGGTTGGCGACATAATTGACCAGCACGACCGCCACGAAAGCGACCATGATGGCGCGCAACACCGCGCCATCGGCCAGCGCCAGACCGCCGAGGGCGTCGTCGAACACCGCGCGCACCAGCAAAGGGATCGCCAATTGGCTGAGGGTGAAGACCAGCACGGCGGCGACCCCAATGGCGATGCGCCGGCGATAGGGCGCGATATAGCTAAGAAAACGCACCACCACCCAACGGTCGAAGGCGCGGCCGAACAATTCCTCGTCCTGCTCGATTTGCGAGCCGACCACCGCCAGGGGAGGCTTCGGCGGGGTCGATCGGGTGGGCGTCGCGCTCATGACGTCACGTCCGCCACCTGTCCGCCGCCGGCCTGCAGGTCGTGTAATTTGCGATAGCGGCCGCCAAGGGCCATCAAGCTGTTGTGGTCGCCGCGTTCGACAACGCGGCCATCCTCCAAAAACAGAATTTCATCGGCGTCGATCAGCGAACTGAGCCGGTGGGCGATGACGATCACCGCCCGGTCGGCGGTGAAATGGGCCAGCGCGTCACGGATGCGCCGCTCGGTGGCCGCGTCGATGGCGGCGGTGGAATCGTCGAACACTAACACCCGCGCCGCCGGCAGGATCGCTCGGGCGATCGCCAGGCGCTGGCGTTGGCCGCCGGAAAGCGAGACTCCGCGTTCACCGACCAGGGTTTGATAACTCGCCGGCAAGCCACTGACGTAACTGTGCAATTGGGCGGTTTGGGTCGACCGCTCAATGTCTGGGCGCATGGCGTAAGGGGCGCCATAGGCGACGTTATGGTCAATCGAGGCGGTGAACAAGAACGCCTCCTGCTGGACAATGGCGACCGCCGCGCGCAACGAGGCGAGGGTGACCTGACGGATATCCTGGCCATCAATGGTGATGCGCCCGGCGCCCACGTCGTAGTACCGGTTGAGCAGCTGAGCGAGGGTCGACTTGCCGGCGCCGGGCGGTCCGACGATGCCGATTTTGCGGCCGGGCCGAATTTCAAAACTAATTCCCGATAAGGTGCGGCTATCGCCGGCCCAGGTTGGATAGCGAAAGCCGACATCCTCAAACCGCACGACGCCCTCGTCGAGGACCAGCGGTTGCGCGTCCGGCGCGTCGGCGATTGACGGTGTCAGGTCCAATACATTGAACAAGCGACCGCCGCAGGTCGACGCGCGGGCGATGGAATTGATCATCCAACCGATTTGCCGCACCGGCATTTGCAGGATCAGCATGAAGGCCAGCACCTCGGTCAACTGGCCGAGGGTGATGGTCCCGGACAGGACCTTTGTGCCGCCGATCCACAGCGTCGCGGCCATGGCCAGGAAATAGACGAAGGTCATCTGGGTGGTCGACAGCACGAAGAGGCGGACGCGCCGGCTGGCGGTTTCCAGAGCGGCGGCCGACACCTGGTCGAATTTGGCCATCTCGTGATCCTGGGCGGCGAAAGCGCGCACCACGCGTATCCCGCCCAGATTTTCTTCCATGATCTTGGTCAGCGCCGACATCCGGTCCTGCAGGGCCAGCCAAGTGTCGCGCAGTTTCAATCGCGCGAAGGAGGCGCGCACGCCGACAATCGGCACAAAGGCGAGGGCCACCAAACCCAGGACCGGGTCGATACCCAGCAACACGAAGGCGCCACCGCCGATGAGAATACTAAGGTAGAACATGCGCAGGATGCCGGTGTCGGTCCACAGACGCACGCCCTCGATATCGAGGATACCGCGAGTCATCAAATCGCCGGTGTGGACGCGGTCATGCCAAGATAAGCTGAGGCGTTGTAGCTGGCGGTAATAGGCCATGCGCAAGTCGAAACCGATCAAATGGCCGACCGCCTCGCCGAGATAGTTTTGGGCCATCGTCGCGAGGCCACGGCCGACCGCCACCAGCAGCAACAACCCCGCGGTGGTCCATAGCGCCGCCTCGGCGGCGTCTCGGTCGGTGCGGCCGCTGACCGCGCCGGCCAGCAGGCCCTGCGCCTGATCCACCGCCTGGCCGAGATACTGCGGTACCAAAAGCTGCATCAGCGCGGCCGCCACCGTCGCCGTGATTCCGGCCGCCATGCGACCGGGAAAGCGGAACGCCATGGCCGTGATCCGGCGTAACACGGCGGTGTCAACTTTCGAGACGTCGATACGGTATGTGCCGCCGTCCGCGTGATCGCTGCGGGCCGGCGCGCGCGTGTCAATGGCCATGGCCAATCCAAAGTTTTTTTTGAGCTTGTAGCAGACCCGCCGACGCCGTGCAGCACCGCTGTGCGGGTCGAGGGCTTTGGCCGGCTAGGCAGGCCCGACGAACCGCCGATTTTCAATGGCCGCGCCAGATCGCTTGTGCGATTCGCTGGAAATCCCCTAACCTGGCCAGCCGATGGGGAAGGGGAGCACCATGACAATGCCACTTTTGTTCAGCCCGCTGGCGCTTCGCGATATCGCCGTATCAAACCGCGTGGTGATCGCGCCAATGCACCAATACGCCGCCGTTAAAGGCTTTCCGACCGATTGGCATTTGATGAACATCGGCCGTTTCGCCGCCGGCGGCGCTGGCTTGGTGATGGTCGAATCGACCAAGGTTGAGCGGCGCGGTTGCGGCACCGTCGGCGATTTGGGCCTCTGGCACGACGATTTCATTCCCCACGTCGCGCGGTTGGCCGATTTTATCCGCGCGCAAGGCGCCGTGCCGGCGATCCAGCTTGGCCATAGTGGCCGCAAGGCGCGCCGCGCGCGCCCCTGGGAAGGGGGCAAAGCGCTGACTGAGGAAGCCGCCGGCGTCGATGACTGGGAGGCCTGGGAACTGGTCGCGCCAAGCGCCGAATGCGACCCGGGCGACCCGATGCCGCGTGCGCTGGGGGGCGATGAGGTCGCCGATTTGGTGACCGCTTGGGGCGAGGCCGCGCGGCGCGCCGACGCGGCCGGTTTCGAGGTCCTCGAAATTCATGGCGCCCACGGCTATTTGATTCACCAATTCCTGTCGCCGCGGGCCAACCGCCGCAACGACGCCTATGGCGGCAATGAGGACAATCGCATGCGCTTCGTCAGCGAGGTGATTGAAGCGGTGCGTGCGCATTGGCCTGCTCACAAGCCATTGTTTCTGCGCCTTTCGGTGCAAGATGACGCGGGCTGGGGGCCGGCCGAGAATGTCCGCCTGGCGCGCCGCGTCAAAGCCCTTGGCGTGGACGTCATCGACTGTTCGTCGGGCGGGATTACCGGCGCCCCGGTGGTCAGCGCCGGGCCGGTCGGCTACGGTTACCAGGTGCCCTACGCGCACCAACTGCGCGATGAGGCGGACATCCAGACCATGGCGGTCGGCTTGATCGTGCATGCCGACCAGGCCGAACAAATTCTGCGGGACGGCCGCGCCGATTTGATCGCGATCGCGCGCGAGGCGTTGCACAACCCCAATTGGGCCTATGACGCGGCTCTGAAACTCGGGGTCGCGGACGCTCACCACCTGCTGCCGCCGCCGATGCGTTATTGGCTCGAGCGGCGCGCGCGTTCGGTCAAGGATGTGACCCCCTCGACCATGATCGACGGCATTGACGGCCCGTCGGCGTAACTAAGCGGGTAAATCCGCGCGAATGGCCGCGAAGACGGCATCGAACATGGCTTCGGTCAGGCGGCCCGTGTTGGTGTTGTAGCGTGAGCAATGGTAGCTGTCGAACAGCACCGTCCCGTTGTCCAGCGGGTGGCGGTGGCCATGGCCGAAGGGATAGGACGCTTTACGCAAGCCAAGACTGGCCAAGATCGCGCCATGGGCCAGGCTACCGAGAGCCAGAATGATCCGACGCTCGGCGGCGCCGGTTAACTCGCCGTTCAAAAATGGGCGACAGGCTTTGACCTCGGCGCCGACCGGTTTGTTTTCCGGCGGCACGCAGCGCACAGCGTTGGTGATCCGGCAACCGGCCAGGCGCAAGCCATCGTCGGCGCGCCGATCATAGGTGCCGACGGCGAAACCGAATTTCGTCAACGTGCGGTAGAGGAGATCGCCGGCATGGTCGCCGGTGAACGGCCGGCCGGTGCGGTTGGCGCCGCGCAGCCCCGGGGCCAAGCCGACGATCAGCAAAGGCGCATCGGCCGGCCCGAAAGACGGCACCGGGGCGTTATGCCAACCGTCGAATTTGCCCCTGTTATCGGCGCGAAAGGTGGCCAGGCGCGGGCATAGATCACAATCCGGGGCCGGGCTTGGCCCGGCGGTCAATGGCATCACTCATACCCACCGTTTAGTCGCGGTCGTCATCATCCAGATCATCGTCGTCGATGTCGTCATCGTCGAGATCATCTTCATCATCGTCATCATAATCGTAGTCGTCATCATCGTCTTCATTGACTTCGGGATGATCGTCCTGGTGGTGGTCGCGGGGCCGGCGTTCGCCGTGGCTGCGGGTGATTTGGCCTTCCAAATCGGTTAACTCGATGAAAGTGTCGGCCTGCCGGCGCAGTTCATCGGCGATCATGGGCGGTTGCGACCGCACGGTCGACACGACGGTGACTCGCACGCCCTTGCGCTGGACCGCGTCCACCATCCGCCGAAAATCGCCATCGCCGGAAAATAGCACAATGTGATCAAGGTATTGGGCCATTTCCATAACATCGATGGCCAACTCGATGTCCATGTTGCCTTTGATCTTCCGCCGGCCGGAAGGGTCGGTGTATTCTTTGGTCGGCTTGGTCACCATGGTATATCCATTGTAATCAAGCCAGTCTACCAAGGGCCGAATTGGAGAGTATTCCTGATCTTCGATAACTGCGGTGTAATAGAAGGCACGGATAAGCCGCCCTTTTTTTTGAAAAACCTCCAGCAGTCGGCGATAATCAATGTCAAATCCCAGTGCCCGTGCCGCTGCGTAAAGGTTCGCGCCGTCAATGAAAAGAGCGACGCGTTCATTTGGATAAAAGGTCATTATGGTCCCTCGTTCGATTTTTTTATTTGTATTAGGCCATATTGCTTGCCGCAAAAAATGCGCGCAGCCGAGGCCGGTTCTCTACTTACCCTGTGTCGGAGGGGGAGTACAGTTAAACCGTAGGTTTTTTGGATTTTCATGATGGTCGCGCAGGGCGGGATTTATTTGGGGATCGGCGCCAACTTGCCGGCGGCCGGGTACGGCAGCGCGGCGGCGACGTGCCAAGCGGCGATCCGGCGATTGGACGCCCTGCCGGCGGTGACGGTGACGGCGGTTTCGCGGTGGTACCGCTCGGCGCCGGTGCCGGCCGCCGATCAGCCGTGGTTCGTCAATGCCGTGGTGGCGGTGGAGACGGCCGTGTCGGCGGCGTCGTTGCTGACCGAATTGCATGCCGTGGAGGATCAATTTGGGCGGGTTCGCCGTATCCGCAACGAGGCGCGGGTGCTGGACATCGACCTCTTGGATTATCGCGGCCAGGTTGCCGACGGCGAAGGGGCCGGGACCATGGCGACACCGATACTGCCGCATCCGCGCATGGATGTGCGTGCCTTCGTCTTACTGCCCTTGCGCGAATTGGCGCCGACCTGGTGCCATCCGGTGCGCGGCCTGGGGATCGACGCTTTGATCGCCGCGTTGCCAGCCGACCAGGAAATTCGCGTCGACGATCAGGCGGTGGCCAGTTCGATCCACACCGGGGTGTGATCGGAGGCTTTCGCCTTGCCGCGCGGCTCCTGGTCGATATCGGCGGCGGTTAGGCGATCCACCGCCTGCGGCGACAGCAGCAGATGGTCGATGCGGATCCCCTGATCTTTCTGCCACGCGCCACCTTGATAATCCCAAAAGCTGTAGCGATGCGGCGTCGCGTTGAGGACGCGAAACGCGTCGCTGTAGCCAAGATGCAGCAACCGGCGGAAGAGGGCGCGGGTTTCCGGCCGAATAAGAGCGTCGCCGTGCCAGGCGGCGGCGTCGTGAACGTCGTCATCGGTCGGGATCACATTGTAATCGCCGGCCAAAACAATCGGAGTCTCGGTCGCCAGTAAGGTCTCGGCACGGCTCAGTAGATGCACCATCCAATCAAGCTTATAGTCGTATTTGGGTCCCGGCGCCGGGTTTCCATTGGGTAAATAGATGCTGGCGAAGCGGATGCCGGCGATGGTCGCCTCGAGGTAGCGGGCCTGTTCGTCCGCCGCGTTACCCGGTAAGCCGGCCTGGATATCCTCGATCGGTTGTTTTGAGAGGATTGCCACGCCATTGTAGCTTCTTTGGCCATGGACCGCGAGATTATAGCCGAGATCCTCGATCTCCAAGCGAGGGAAGGCGTCGTCGACGGTTTTGGTTTCTTGCAGCAGCACCACATCCGGACCGGCGCCGGCCAGCCAAGTCAGCACATTGGGCAGTCGCGCCTTGATCGAATTGACGTTCCATGTGGCCACTTTCATTCCGCGTCTCCGTCGCTTGCTGGTCGGCATGAACTCACGGCGCGATTTGGCGCCATCGCGCCGACGATGTCGAGGGGGGATTTGAACCGCCCTGCGACCGGCTTTGCTATTTCGTTTTCACGAACCTGCGGGTAAGAAGGTGAGGGGCGTAAAAAAAGGATCGGCCGCGGGGCACGCCGCGCGGGGCGACGATGGCTGACGGGAGGGGAGCTATGACGCGTTTATGGACACTCGTGATCGCCTTGGCGGCGGTTTGTGGGGCGGCGGCCCCGGCCTGGGCGGCGGGCGCCGGCGCGCCGCACCTGGAGGGCAGTGACCTTGGCCTGTTATGGGCGGTGCCATTCGCCGGCATTTTGCTGTCGATCGCGATCTTCCCATTGGTCGCGCCAAGTTTCTGGCATCATCACTTCGGCAAAATTTCGGCTTTTTGGGCTTTGCTCTTCCTGGTGCCCTTCGCGCTTAAATTCGGCTTTAACCTCGCCCTCTATGAATTGGTGCATGTGGCGCTGCTGGAATACATTCCGTTTATCATTTTGCTGCTGTCGCTGTTCACCGTCGCCGGCGGCGTGCGCTTGAAAGGAACCTTGAAAGGCTCGCCGGCGGTCAACACCGGTCTGCTGTTCTTCGGCACGATCATCGCCAGCTGGATGGGCACGACCGGCGCCGCCATGCTGTTGATCCGGCCCCTGATCAACGCCAATGAAGAGCGTAAACACAAAGTTCATGTGATCGTGTTTTTCATTTTCCTGGTCGCCAACATCGGCGGCTCGTTGACGCCGCTCGGCGACCCGCCGCTGTTTCTCGGCTTTTTGAAAGGCGTCGATTTCTTCTGGCCGACGCAATACATGCTGGTCCCGATGATCGTCGTGGCGAGCATTTTGCTGGTCCTGTTTTTTATCCTCGACACTTTTCTGTATCGCCGCGAAGGCGCGTCTCCCGCCGCCGCCGACAAACCCTACGAGCCATTGGGTGTCGAAGGGTTGGTCAACATTCCCTTGCTGGCCGGTATCGTCGGCGCGGTGTTGTTGAGCGGGGTTTGGAAGCCCGGCATTCAGATCACCGTCTACCACGTCGATTGGGAATTGCAGAACATCGTGCGCGATCTTCTGTTACTCGGCATCGCGCTCGCCTCGTGGTTGGTGACCAGCCGCGCCAGCCGCGACGCCAACGGCTTTTCGTGGTTTCCGATCCTCGAGGTCGGCAAGCTGTTCGCGGGGATTTTCATCACCATCATTCCGGCGATCGCTATTCTCAAGGCCGGCTCGAACGGGGCCTTGGCTATGATCATCGATGCCGTCAGCGACAATGGTCAGCCGGTCGATTGGGCCTATTTCTGGTTCACCGGGGTATTGTCCAGCTTCCTCGACAACGCGCCGACCTATTTGGTGTTCTTCAACACCGCCGGCGGCGACGCCGAGGCTTTGATGGGGCCGATGGCGTCGACCTTGTTGGCGATTTCGGCGGGCGCGGTGTTCATGGGCGCCAACACCTATATCGGTAACGCCCCCAACTTCATGGTCAAGGCGATCGCCGAGGAACGCGGCATCGCGATGCCCAGCTTCTTCGGCTACATGGGCTGGTCGGTGGTGTTCCTGGTGCCGATCTTCGTGCTGGTGACTTTCTTGTTCTTCCTCTAGGACCTGTTCGTCTTTTAGGACCTGTTCTTCCTCTGGGGACGGCGCGCCGTCCCTAGGCGAAGCGGGCCAGTTCGGTGGCCAGCTCTTGGGGTTTGTCGATCATGATGTCGTGGCCGCAGTTCATCCGACAGACCGTCCAGCCGGGCGCGCTGGACAGGGTCTCGGTCAGTTCGGCGAAATTGTCGTTAGGATAAGTTTCGGCGCGAATATAATGGCGTCGCGCGATCGTCTCGCGCTTGCCGGTCAGGCGCAGCGGCTCGGTGAAACAGGCCAACGGATGATCGGTGAGCAGGCTGTCGACCCAGGCTTGATCGCCCGCGTTGACCCCGAAGGACGCGGCGCTATAAGCCGGCATGCGCCATCCTTGGCCTGAGCGGTTAACCATCTCCATGGTGTCGGCGTTCCGTTTCGCGCCGCGTTTGGCAAAGCCATATTCGCCGTCTTCGGGCACGAAACCGTCAATCACCACGTAGGCGGCCAGGCGCTCGGCGACCGCTTCGGCGACGCCGGCGATGACCATGCCGCCATAGGAATGGCCGACCAAGACGACATCGCTCAGCCCCTCCCAGGTGATCAGATTGGTGATGTCGCGGACATGGGTGCTGAGGTTGATCGTCGGCGCCATTAAATGCGAGCGATCCGCCAACCCGGTGAGCGTCGGTGTGTACACATCATGGCCCTCGGCGCGCAGCAGTTTGGCGACGCGCCCCCAACACCAGCCGCCGTGCCAGGCGCCGTGAACCAAAACGAAAGTGGCCATGAAATATCTCCTTACGCGCGGGGGGCCGCGCCCAACGGCCCCAATTTGGACGACCACCGCGCCATCACCTCCAAGCCGAAGGCATCCGGGGTGATCACGTCGGACCGCCCATGCACCGTGTCGAGGCCCAGGCGGCGAGCGGTTAAGCGTTTGCCGTAGCACAGCAAATGGTCAACCGAAATCATCAAAAAACTCAGTAACGGCAGGATGTCCTTGAACATCGCCATGGCCGCCTCGCGCTCACCGGCGCGGAAATGGTCATAAATCCGCGCCTGAACGTTGGCGGCGTCGGGCCTCGGGATCAGGCCGTCGAAGCCCGCCGCCAAGCTATCGATCAGTTCGATGCCATTGCGTCCGTTAAACAAGGTCATGGCATCGTCGGTGGCCCGGGCCAATCGACCGCAGGCGATGGCGTCGCCCTCGGCCTTGACGAGGGTGACATTGGGGTGGCGCCGATGCAGCTCGACCAAGCCCTCGTCGCTGAGGCCGATGCCAATATATTCCGGCGCGTTCTGGATGCCGACCGGCAGCGACACCGCGTCGGCGACGGTGCCGAAAAACGCGATTAAATCGTCGTCACTGGCCGCCTTCACCGGCGGCGGTTGCAAGACCAACCATCCCGCGCCATGGGCGGCGGCGACCTCGGCCATGGCGATTTGTGCCGCCGCCGTCGGCTCAGACAGTGTCACGCTAAAGGGCAGGCGGCCGGCGCAATCCTCGGCCAGCCAGGCGACGGTTTGGTGTTTCTCGGCAACGGTCAGGCNGCGGCAGTCGCTGGCCAGCCCACCAGNCGCGAGGCCGTGCACGCCGGCCGNGATNCACGCTTCGGTCTNTGCCCGATGGGCGCCCCGGTCAAGCCCGCCGTCAGCGGCGTAAAAGCTGTAGANCATCGGATAANTGCCGTGGATGGTGGCGTTGACCATGGCCCGGGCACCTCAAAACGTGGNTCCTNGGAGCTTNNCATAACATCGCCGCGGGGCTTNTGTNGTGGCCGCGGGGATGGTCAAGGCGCCAACGAACATGTCATATAGGACAGCGACATCATGGGAGGTAGGCGATGGGTATGACAGACGTCAAAGCGCTGACCTTTGACACCGGGGGCACGATCCTGGATTGGCATAGCGGTTTTCGCGACGCCCTGGCCGCCGCCGGTGCTCGCCATGGGGTTGACCGCGATTGGCCGGCGATGGCCAACGCGCTCCGCCGGGCCGCGCTCGGCCGGATGCTTAACCTCGGTGCCGAGGGGCCGCCGACCTATAACTTCGACGGTGCACATCGGGCCGCTTTGGACGAGGTTTTGGCGGCCCATGACTTCCCCCAACCGGACGAGGCAGAGCGTCAAAACCTGGCCTACGACGTGCCGCATAACTTCACCTGTTGGGACGATTTTCCGGCGGTGCTGCCGCGTCTGCGGGCCAAGATGATTTGCGCCTCGTTCACTATTCTGAGTTTCCGGATCATCATCGACACCGCGCGCGCCAATGGGCTGAGCTGGGACGCGGTGATTTCCTGTGAGGGCATCGGCAAGTACAAACCCCTGCCCGAAGCCTATGAAACCGCCGCCCGTTTTCTCCAGTTGAAACCCGAGCAGGTGTGTATGGTCGCCTGCCATAACTTCGACCTCGACGCGGCCAAGCGCGTTGGTTTCAAAACCGCTTTCGTGCGGCGGCCGGCGGAATGGGGAACAGCCGGCCCGCCTGACCCGACGCCCAACCCGGACCACGACCTGGTGGTCGACGATTTTCCGCAATTGGCGGCCGCTTTCGGCGCCTAACGACAGGCTCATGACCGACATTAATTTCTACCATTTGACCGCGCGGCCCCTGGAATGGGCTTTGCCGAAGCTGTTGGAGCGCACCCTGGCCGCCGGTAAACGGGCGGTGGTGATGGCCGGCAGCGAAGAACGGGTGAGCGCCCTCAACGCCCATTTATGGACCTATGAGGAGCGTGCTTGGCTGCCCCATGGGGCGGCCGACGACGGCCATGCCGCGGCACAGCCGATCTGGTTAACGGTGCTACCGGAAAATCCCAACAACGCCACGTTTCTGTTCCTCACCGATGGCGCGCGCCACGACATGGTCGCCGATTTTGAGCGGGTGTTTGAACTTTTCGACGGGCGCGACGACATCGCGGTGAGCGCCGCCCGCGATCGATGGAAAATCTATAAGGAAACCGGCCATAACCTGTCCTATTGGCGGCAGGATGAAAACGGGCGGTGGGAAAAAGCTGGCTGAAGGGCGGCTTTAGCGGCTTGCTCAGGCCGCTTGCCCCGGCGCTATGGCCCAGGTATAACCCGCGCGCCGCCCCTCGGGGCGCCGAACTCCTTGTCATATTTTTGGAACGGAAACCTGCCATGGCCACCGAGCGCACGCTGTCCATCATCAAACCCGACGCCACCCGCCGCAATTTGACCGGCAAGATCAACGCCATGCTGGAAGACGCCGGCTTGCGCATCGTCGCCCAGCGCCGCATGCAATTGACAACCGCCCAGGCGCAAGCCTTTTACGCGGTCCATGCCGAGCGGCCATTTTATAACGATCTGGTGTCGTTCATGATTTCCGGCCCGGTGGTCGTGCAGGTGCTCGAAGGCGCGGACGCGGTGGCGAAAAACCGCAATGTCATGGGCGCCACCAACCCGGCCGACGCCGCCGAGGGCACCATCCGCAAAGCGTTCGCCGAAAGCATCGAAGCCAATTCGGTGCATGGGTCGGACAGCGCCGAAAACGCGGCCAATGAAATCGCGTTTTTCTTCGCTGGCACGGATATCGTTGGCTAAACCCACGGCCGCCCGCCCAAAAACGCAAAAAGCCGGTCGCGAGACCGGCTTTTTTTGATCTTTTGGCCCCGCTTTAGACCAGGAAAATGGCCATCAAAACAAGCGACAGGATGATCGCGATGGTCGACCATTTGAAAAAGCTGATAAACCCTTCATAGGCCTGCCATTGTTCGCGGCTTTCCGGATCGTTGGCGAATTTTTCGGCGTCCATGGTTTCCCCCGCAATGAACGTTTCCTCTTTTTCCCGACCCTACGCTTTTGGCGGCCGTAAGACAAGCGCGGCCAACCGCCGCGACGTTAAATCCCAGGGCTTTGGAGCCGTTCGCTCGAGGTCACGGCACCGGTCAGTTGAACCTGGCCATCGGCCACTTTCAGTGCTCCGGCGGCCAGCCAGGCCAACGCCCGTGGATAGAGGCGGTGCTCCTCTGCGAGAATGCGCGCCGACAGGCTGGCGACCGTGTCGTCGGCGGCGACTGGCACCGCCGCCTGGGCGACGATCGGGCCGTCATCCAAATCGGCGGTTACCAAATGCACTGTGCAGCCGGAGATTTTCACCCCGGCGGCGAGCGCTCGGGCCTGCACATCGCGGCCCTTGAAGGCGGGCAGCAGGGACGGGTGGATATTGAGCATACGGCCTTCCCAGGCGCGTACGAAATCGGCGGTCAGGATGCGCATGAAACCGGCCAGGCAGATCAGGTCGATGGCGTTGCTGGCCAGATTTTCCGCGATTGCCGCCTCGAAGGCCGCGCGGTCGTCGAAATCCCGGTGCGGTAGAGTCACCGTCGGCACCCCGGCCTTGGCCGCCCTGTCAAGGCCATGGACACCGGCGACATTGGACACCACAAGGGCGATTTCGGCCGGGTAATCGGGGGCCGCGGCGGCGTCCAGGAGGGCCTGCAAATTGCTGCCACCGCCGGAAATCAAAACCGCCACCCGGCGTTTCGGCGTTCTACCGTCTCGACCGGCTCGCTCTATGTCGGCGCCCTCTATATCGGCCATGAGGTCGTCATATTCTCGAAGATGACCGGCGCCATATCGGCGCCGCACGCTTCCAGAGTGCCGATGCGGTACACGCGCTCGCCGGCGGCGGTCAGGGCCGCCGTCACCGCCGGCGCCT